>JAITPM010000057.1 GCA_031289425.1 Fusobacteriaceae bacterium | reverse complement strand
TTTATTTTATAATTATCGGACTTTTCATATTATAAAGAACTCGCTACTTCACATTTAAAAATTACTCAAATATAATATCTCGAAAAAAATAAAACTGAATTGAAAGTATAAATTTCTTATTATTATCTATATACATGTTTAACAAATATTTTTATTTTAAATCAATGGTGATTATTATGGATAAAATTTTTTTAACCAAAGATATTTCTCATATATTAGATATTTTAAATTTTTATGGAAGGGGATATATCATTGGTGGCTACATAAGAGATACGTTGTTAGGTATTCACCCCAAAGATTGTGACTTCTGTACTGATATCTCTTATAAAAGGCTGTTGAGTATTTTTTCTGGATATTCTTCTGTATCTGTCGGAAAATCTTTCGGGGTAATAAAAATTCATCTTAATGGCCTTACATATGATATTGCAAAAATGCGAAGGGACGTTTCGTTCACTTCCAATAGACGTGAAACCGGAATAGAATTTGTTGATAACATAATGGAAGACTTACAAAGAAGAGATTTTACAATAAATTCTATTGCCTATGATGGGAGAAATTTTGTGTATGGCAGTAAACTTTGTGAGGAAGATATTAATGGGAAAACTGTAAGGTTTATTGGACTTCCTTCTGATAGAATAAAAGAAGACCCTCTAAGAATGCTCAGAGGTATCAGGCTTTTTACAGAAAAAAATTTAAAAAATTTTGATTATGATTCATTGAATGCTATCAAAATCAATGCAAATCTTATAAACAATATTTCTATGGAACGAATAAGAGAAGAATTCGTAAAGATTTTGCTTTCTGATAGGCCCAAATTAGGTATAATATATTTATTAAAGTGCAATTTATTGCAAGAATTCTTACCAGAATTATATGATTGTTATAATTTTGAGCAACATAATCCCAATCATCATAAAGATGTATTTGGACATTCTCTATTAGTTTTAGAAAATACAAAAAAAGATATTATTTTACGACTAGCTGCTTTATTTCACGATATAGGGAAACCTAATACCTTTTCTATGGAAAATGGCGTAGGACATTTTTATGGACATAACATAATAAGCACCGAATTAACCCATAAAATATTAAGCCGCCTTAATTTTAGTAAATATATCATAGATGCTGTATCAAAATTAGTTTATGACCATATGAGTATGATAAATGTCTCTACTAAGAGTTCAGCCAAAAAAATTATAAATAGAGTGGGAATAGAAAATATAGAAAATCTTTATTTCCTATCTAGAGCTGATATATTAGGCAGTTTTCCTCCTTATAATTTTGATAGAATTGATGCTGCTCTTAATTTAATTCGAGGGATAATTTTTGCAAATGAACCACTATCAGTAAAAGATTTAAAAATTTCTGGTAAAGATATAATCAATTTGGGGATTACTGATGGGATTTTAATCGGAGAAATCTTAAAAATTTGTCTTGCAGAAGTTTTAGAAAACCCTGACAAAAATAACAAAGAAATACTTATACATATTGCAAAGTGTAACATGCATAATAATAAAATCTCCGAAAAAAACCTATAGTATAAAAATTATCACCAATATCTTAAACTATTGGTGATAAAAAGAATTTTATTTGCTCCCGGAATCATTTAGCAAAGCATTAAATAATTTATTATTTATTATATATTGCTTATCTTTCCAAAATTTTATCTAAAATTTGTGATAATTGGTCAGGGCAAGATGTTCCTTTCCCTCTACAATCAATTCCTTTTAATTTTTTAGAAATAGTTTCTGCTTTTTCTCCCTTTATTAAATTTTGAATTCCATGTGTATTTCCTTCACACCCACCAACAAATTCTACTTCATTTATTACTCCGTTTTCATCCAAATCAACACCAATTTCTTTGGGACATATTCCACTTGTTTTAAAATATTCTTTCATTTTTTCCTCCATGCATACTCTAAAGTTATTTTTGTTATTCTTGTTACTTTTTTCTAAATAATTAAATTTTACGATTAAATTTTATCATTTTTTTATATTTTTATCAAGGTTTTTAATATATGGTATGGCTCAATAGCAATATTTTCATTATAACTTTGATTGACATACAGCCATATTTATGATATTATAACTTAAAAAATTTATTATTGTTACACGGAGGTTTTTAATGAATTATTTAATCGTACTCAAGGAAATTTTTATAGATGGAAGAAGATATATATATATCGTGAATGGGTTGGGTTTTTCTTTAGCCTGCACATTTTTTGCAGCTATAATAGGCTTGTTTCTTGGAGTATTTTTTGCCCTTCTGAATCTTTCCAAATTTTACCCGTTAAAACATATTAAGAAATTTGAATACTTTAATCCATTACAAAAATTCGGATTCTTTTATGTTGACCTGATTCGTGGTACACCGGCTGTTGTATTGCTTATGATAATTGCAAATATTATATTTGTAGGTGCTCTGAGGGATACACCGATTCTAGTTATTGCAAGTCTAGCTTTTGGTATCAACTCCGGAGCTTATGTAGCAGAAATCATAAGGGCAGGGATACAAGGATTGGATAAAGGGCAAATGGAGGCAGCTCAAGCACTTGGTATGCCGTATTCTGTTGCTATGAAAGAAATAATAATACCGCAGGCTGTCAAGAAAATTTTACCGGCTCTTGTAAGCGAATTCATTACTTTATTAAAAGAAACTTCTATTGTTGGATTTATAGGTGGGGTAGATTTATTGCGGTCTGCCAACATAATTACCAGTCTTACTTATAGAGGTGTAGAACCACTCCTTGCTGTTGGGTTTATATATTTATTGATGACAACTATATTTACAAAGATAATGAGAGCAGTAGAATGGAGGATGAGAGAAAGTGACTAACTCTAATGTATATAAAAATTCCGAATCACTTATAACAATCAAAAATTTATATAAGGATTTTGGAGCTTTAAAAGTTTTAAAAGATATAAATGTAGATATTCATAAAGGCGAAATAATAGCAATTATCGGACCTTCAGGTTCCGGTAAATCGACTTTTTTGCGTTGTATCAATAAATTAGAAGAACCTACATCCGGTCATATTTACGTAAATGGAGAAGATATTATGAATTCATCTACTAATGTCAACAAAATGCGCGAACGTGTGGGAATGGTTTTCCAATTATTTAACCTTTTTCCTCACATGACTGTATTAAATAATTTGATGCTTTCTCCTATCAAAATTAAAAAATTCTCTGAATCTGATGCAAAAGATATAGCTATGAAACTATTAAAAAGAGTCGATCTTGTAGATAAAGCTAACGAATATCCAAATAGGTTATCTGGTGGACAAAAGCAAAGAATAGCTATAGCCAGAGCCCTTGCTATGGGACCTGAGATTATGCTTTTCGACGAACCTACTTCTGCTCTTGACCCGGAAATGATAAAAGAAGTTTTGGACGTAATGAGAGACCTTGCAAAAGACGGAATGACCATGCTTATTGTGACTCACGAAATGGGGTTTGCTAAAAATGTAGCAAATAGAATATTTTTTATGGATGATGGTAAAATCTTAGAAGATACTACTCCTATAGAATTATTTGAACACCCACAACAAGCAAGAACTAAAGAATTCTTATTCAAAGTTTTAAACAAATAATAATATTATTGTATGTCTCACATTTTTCTTACTTTGTGGGACATAAATTTCAAAAGTTTACTTTTAGAATGACTTTTGTTTGATTTATAGATAAATTTGTGATATATTGTGTATGAATATGATTTTATAATAATTTTCGAGGCTAAAATGGAAAAAGATACTCATGTAAATATTCTTTCAGGACCAATTTGGAAACAACTTTTAATATTTTTTTTTCCAATACTATTAGGAACTTTCTTTCAGCAAATTTATAATACTACTGATACTTTTATAGTAGGAAACTTTGTTGGTAAAGAAGCATTAGCTGCTGTGGGTGGAAGCCCTTTTTATATTATAAACATATTTATAGGCTTTTCTATAGGACTTTCTTCTGGTTCATCAATTGTAATAGCGCAATTTTTTGGGTCAGGTAAAATTAAGCATCTATCTCAATCTATCCATACATCTATAGCATTTAGTATCATTATCGGTTTAATCTTAAATATAGTAATGTTAATCATTGGTAAGCATATTCTGATTGTTCTAAAGGTACCTCCTGATGCGATGGAGTATTCTTCTGTGTATCTGAATATTATATCCTTCGGCTTTTCATTTACTATGGTATATAATATGACTACCAGCATATTTAGAGCAATTGGTGATACCAAAAAACCATTGTATTTTTTAATTTTTAGCTGTTTTACCAATATTATTTTGGATTTACTCTTTGTAGTGGTATTTAAACTTGGTGTAGCCGGAGTTGCTATTGCTACTGTTATCTCTCAGTTTTTGAGTGCATTTTTATCTATGCTCGCTCTTACTAGAGTAGATGCAAATTATAAAATAATTTTGGACAAAGTAAAAATAACTCCTATTATTCTAAAAAAAATTATAAGAATTGGACTTCCTCGTGGATTACAGTCTGTTTTATTTTCTTTATCAAATCTTATTGTCCAATCCAGTTTCAATTTACTTGGGACTGATGCCATAGCAGGATGGACAGTTGATGGAAAAGTTGAACAATTGTTTTGGATGACTTTGTCTTGTTTTGGAGTTGCTATTACTGTTTTTACAGCACAAAATCTGGGTGCCAAAAAATATGATAGAGTAAAAAATGGTCTTAAAATTTGTTTTCAGATGACTGCTGCTTCTGCAATATTTTTAAGTATTTTAATATATCTATTAGGCCCAATGGCTTGCAAAATATTTACATCTGATGAATTAGTGCTATCATATGCGAGTAAAATGCTACGTACGCTAGCTCCATTTTATATCACATATATCGGTGTTGAAATCATAGCAGGATTTTTATATGGTATTGGAATATCGTTTGCCCCTATGATAATCACAGCAACCGGCATTTGTACTTTCAGAATACTTTGGGTTATATTTGTTGTAGCTAAACATCCGACTCTTTATAATGTAATAGGATGTTACCCTACTTCATGGATATTGACATCATCTCTCTTTGTTCTTTATTATTTATTCAGCAAAAAAAGAAAAAAGATAATAATTTAAAAAAATTTTAGCATACTATAAAGCACGAATTTTAAACTAATTCGTGCTTTTTTATATTATTTATCATATCATTTTTTGAATTTTCTATATTTTACTAATATCGAATACATCCAAGTTTATCACATCAATATGTTTATCTTGTATTTTTAGAATAGATTTTATGGTATCAAAACAAGTGAGCACATCTACTCCATGTTCTATAGCTATTCTTCTCATTTTAAACCCATCTCTTTGAGAATCACCAGCTTTTGTGGGAGTATTAATAATCAGATTTATCTTTCGTGTTTTTATCATATCTGAAATATTAGGAGATTCTTCTCCGATACGATTGACCAATTCTGATTCTATCCCATGATTCTTGAGAAATTTTTTAGTACCTTCAGTAGCATATAATTCCGATCCATGGCATATTAAATCCTTAGCAATCGGTAAAAATTCTTCTTTATCAGTATCACCAATTGTAACTAAAACTTTTTTGCCCATTGTTTGATATACCCTTTGAGCTCCCATAAGCCCTTTAAAAATCGCTTCATAGACATTGTAACCTATTCCCAAGACTTCTCCTGTCGATCTCATTTCAGGCCCTAGAGCTACCTCTACTCTTGATAATTTTTCAGTGGAAAAAACTGGTACCTTTACAGCTATTAACTTAGGTTTTTTATAGATCATAGTGCCGTAATTCATGTCTTTCAGTTTCTCTCCCAAAGTTACTCTGAGAGCTATTTCTACAATAGGTACTCCTGATACTTTGGATATATAAGGAACAGTTCTTGAAGAACGAGGGTTTACTTCTATCACATACAATTCATTTTGATATGCAATAAATTGTATATTCATCATTCCTTTTATTTGTAATGCTTTTGCAATTTTTTTAGTAATTGATAATATTTTATCCTCTGTTCCCTCATAGAGATTTTGTGGTGGGTAAATCGTTATCGAATCTCCTGAATGTACTCCTGCTCTCTCTAAATGTTCCATAACACCAGGTATCAGTATGTCTTCTCCATCACATACAGCATCTACTTCCAATTCTATTCCATTTAAATATTTATCTATTAATACCGGATTCTGCGGATCTCTCTCAAAAGAAGCTACCAGATATTTTACAAGATTTTTTTCATCATAACAAATTTCCATCCCTTGCCCGCCCAATACATAAGAAGGTCTGACCAATACAGGATATTCTATGATATCAGCTATCCTGATTCCATCTTCTACGTTCCAGACTCCTTTACCATTTGGTCTTTTTATATCCAATTCTTCCATCATTTCTTCGAATCTTTCTCTATCTTCTGCTTCGTCAATTTTATCAGCACTTGTTCCGATTATATTTACTCCCCTATCATACAAGTCCTTGGCAAGCTTAATGGCCGTCTGACCACCGAACTGCAAGATTACCCCTTCAGGCTTTTCTTTTTCTAGAATACTCATTATATCCTCTGTAACAAGGGGTTCAAAATACAATTTATCCGCTGTCGAAAAATCTGTAGATACGGTTTCCGGATTGTTATTTATTATAATACTTTCTATTCCCAATTTTTTTAATGTTTTTACTGCATGGACTGTACAGTAATCGAATTCTATTCCTTGCCCTATTCTTATTGGCCCTGATCCTATTACGACTATCTTTCTCTTATCTGATACATCTACTTCGTCAAATTGGTCATAGGTAGAATAATAATATGAAGAATCAGCAGCAAATTCTCCGGCACATGTATCTACCATTTTATACACAGGCGTGATATTTGCATCTATTCTTTTTTTATAAATATCTTCTTCCTTGACATCCACATATCCTGCGATACATCTGTCAGCAAATCCTTTTTTCTTCAACTTTATCAGATATTCATCATCCAATTCAGAAAATTTCATATTTTTTAATATTTCTTCTTGTTTTACTATCCATTCTATTTTTTCCATAAAAAACTTATCAATTCCAGTTAATTTTTGTAATTTTTCTTTTATATATCCTCGACGTAACATTTCGGCCACTATGAAAATTCTTATATCTTCAGCTTTTACGACTTCATCTTTCAATTGTATCATTGACATTTTTTTTACGGATGGATGTTCCAAGCCATATCTGCCTATTTCTAATGACCTGATACCTTTCAGCAAAGCAGCCTCAAAGTTATTTCCTATTGCCATTACTTCGCCGGTAGCCATCATCTTCGTTCCTAAGCGTTTATTTGCCTTCTCAAACTTGTCGAAAGGCCATTTAGGTATTTTTACTACTATATAATCCAATGTTGGCTCAAAACAGGCGTATGTCTTTTCTGTAACTTCGTTTTTTACCTCATCCAATAAATATCCCAAAGAAAGTCTTGTCGCTACTCTGGCTATTGGGTAACCTGTAGCTTTGGATGCTAAGGCAGACGATCTCGATACCCGTGGGTTGACCTCGATTATAGCATATTCAAAAGATTTTGGATTTAGTGCGAATTGTACATTACATCCACCGATAACTCCTATTTCATTTACAATTTTTATTGAAGCCGTACGTAACAATTGATATTCCACATCAGTCAATGTCTGAGATGGAGCCACTACGATAGAATCTCCCGTATGTATTCCTACTGGGTCTACATTTTCCATATTACATACTGTTATTGTATTCCCATCACTATCACGTATTACTTCATATTCTATTTCTTTCCAACCTAATATAGAACGTTCTATTAATGCTTGACCCACTCTAGAAAGCAATAATCCCTTTGATAAGATTTCTTCCAATTCTTTTGGGTTATTTGCAAACCCTCCTCCGGTACCGCCAAGAGTATAAGCCGGTCGTACTACGACAGGATACCCTATCTCCGTCGCTACTCTATAACCATCCTCCAAATTTTCTACGATTTTGCTTTCTAATATCGGTTCATTGATTTTTCGCATTGCATCACAAAATAACTTCCTGTCCTCGCCCCGCTTTATAGCTTCGATTGGTGTTCCTATTACCTTTACGTTATACTTATCAAGGATCCCTTTTTCATACAACTCTACAGCGATGTTGAGACCTGTCTGCCCTCCCATGCCTGGTAGGATAGAATCAGGTTTTTCTTTTTTTATAATTTTTTCTATAAAATCTACATTGATAGGTTCAATATAAATTCTATCTGCGACCGTTGTATCAGTCATTATTGTAGCAGGATTAGAATTTATCAAAACTACTTCTAATCCTTCTTTTTTCAAGGTTTCACATGCTTGCGTGCCGGAATAATCAAATTCTGCCGCCTGACCGATTATTATCGGACCGGAACCTATTACGAGCACTTTTTTTATATCTTTATTTCTCATTTTGTTCACCACCAAATAATTCTAAAAATGTATCAAATAGATATTCTGAATCTTGCGGCCCAGGGCATCCTTCAGGGTGATATTGTACACTCTTAATTTTTAATTTTTCACTTTTTATTCCTTCGATAGAATTATCATTCAGATTAATATGAGTGACTTCCATAGAATCCGGAACTTTACTGACTACATATCCATGATTTTGCGATGTAATATATATTTTATTTCTTTCCAAATCTTTTACCGGATGATTGCAACCTCTATGTCCATATTTCAATTTTTCTGTATCTCCGCCCAATGCCAATGCCAATAATTGTTGACCGAGACAGATAGCAGCTATCGGTATTTTTCCTATTATTTTTTTTAATTCTTCTATTACTTCTGGCAAATCTTTTGGATCCCCCGGTCCATTCGATAAAAAGAGACCCTTTAAATTATATTGAAAGATCTCCTCTGCTTTGGTATTCCAAGGAAAAACTGTTATATTACAATTTCTTTTCTTGAAATTCCTTATTATATTTGTTTTAATTCCAAAATCTAAAATACCAATTGTTTTTCCATTTCCCTCTATTTGATATATATTTTTCGTACTAACTCCCGATACAGCATTTATATTAGAAAATCCATCAAATTTTTCTTTTATTTCTTCTGCTGTCAATTCACAATGAGTAATAATAGCCTTCATAGTACCTTGTTCTCTCACTATTTTAGTAAGATGTCTAGTATCAATACCCTTAAAAGCTACAATATTATATTGTTGCAAAAATCCCTCTAAACTCATTTCACATCTAAAATTATTTGGTAATTTTGCATCCTCCTTTACAATAAATCCTTTTAATTTTATTCCATCAGATTCCATATCATCGAGATTGATACCATAATTACCTATCATGGGATAAGTCATAACTACGATCTGCCCATAATAAGATGGATCCGTAAGTAATTCCTCATATCCTGTCATTCCAGTATTAAATACGAGTTCTCCTACTGTTTCATTCAAACTGCCAAAAATTTTACCATCAAAACTCATGCCATTCTCCAGAATAAGTTTTCCTTTCATTTTTCACCCCGTCTGCTATAAATTCTAGCCATCAAAAAATATTCATATACATCTAAACTTTCTATATTATACACTAAATTTTTTATACGTCAATCTTAATATTTTTTTTTAGCAAACAAAAAAAATTTGAAAATAAAATTTTATTATTTTCCTTGTTTATTTTATATAAATTCTATATAATATAATAGAATGTTTTAATATATGTAGAGATATTTATATTGATCACTATATAAAGGAGTTGAAGTTTATGTTGTCTATTGATATGGAGTATATTTTGCACATTGCAAACAAGCTCTTGTCTGTTCCCAGTCCGTCAGGTTATACTGATAATGTTATGAAAATTATCGAAGAAGAATTAAAAAGCTTTAATGTGAAATTTCAATATACTAAAAAACATGCTTTGATAGGTTTTATTAATGGTAAAGATAATACCTATAAGAAAATGATTTCTGCCCATGTTGATACAATTGGAGCTGTAGTTGAAAAAATTAAAGATAACGGAAGATTAAAACTATCAAATATCGGAAGATTGAATTGGAGCTCTTTAGAAGGAGAAAATTTAAAGGTAATTACCAATGATAACAAAGAATATGATGGTACCTTGATTCCGACAAAAGCCTCTGTACATATTTACCCTATTAAAGATATAGAAACACCTCGCTCAAGTGAAAATATGGAAGTAAGATTAGATGAAGATGTCAAAACTAAAAAGGAAACTGAAGATTTGGGCATAACTCCCGGGGATTTTGTGTTTTTTGACACTCGCACCAAACTTACCAAGACTGGATATTTGAAATCTAGATATTTGGATGCTAAATTATGTGTTGCCCAATTGCTGGGATATATCAAATTTCTATCTGATAATAAAATATTACCAAATACTGACCTATACATATATTTCTCCAATTACGAAGAAATTGGACATGGCATAAGTTTTTTCCCAAATGGATTAAACGAATTTATTTCCCTAGATGTGGGTCTTGCAAACAATGGAACATCTGGAGATGAAAAAAAGGTTAGTATCTGCGCAAAGGATTCTCGTACGGTATATGATTACAACCTAAAAAAACGACTTATAGCTTCAGCTGAAGAAAACGAAATTAATTATACAGTGGATATATATAATAAATATGGTTCTGATGCCAGTGTTGCTATTTCTCAGGGGCATGATTTCGTCTGTGGTTGCATAGGCCCTGCTATTGATGCCTCTCATCACTATGAGAGAACACATTTAGATGGAGTTGCAGAAACTATAAAATTATTATTAGCATATTTGTAACCTATGCTTTTATAATTTTTTATCATTTTACAAAATTTTAATAATCAAATAAATTATCGGACTTTTAAAGAAAAATGCTCAATATGAGCATTTTTCTTAATTATTTATGAGATATATTAACTATCTCTGCAAATTCCTTCTCTTCTTGCTTCTTTCTCTACTGCTCTTGCGACAGTTTCAGCCAACCTCATATCAAGAGGTCCCGGCACAATATAATCTTCCTTAAGTTCTTTATCTTTAATAAGTGATGCTATCCCATATGCAGCAGCCATTTTCATAGATTCAGTAATTTTTTTGGCTTTTGCTCTGAGAGCTCCCTTGAAAATTCCAGGAAAAGCTAATATATTATTTATTTGATTTGGGTAATCAGAACGACCTGTACCTACTATTCTTGCTCCGGCCTCTAGTGCGTCACTCGGCATAATTTCTGGGTTCGGATTAGCCATTCCGAATATTACAGCATCATTATTCATTTTTTTTACCATTTCTTTTGTTAGTATATTTGCTATGGATACACCAATAAAAACATCGGCCCCAACTATTGCTGTGTTCAAGTCTCCTTTTATATCATTTACATTAGTAATTTCTGCCAAATAAGCCATAGAAAAATCATACAGTGCTTTATCGCTTCTTCTGAGTATTCCAAATTTATCAACAGCTAAAATATCTCGTACACCCAACGCTATAAGCATCTTTATTATAGAACTTCCTGCTGCTCCGGCACCATTTACTACTACTTTTACATCTTCGAATCTTTTACCTATTAGTTTAAATGAATTGATAAGTCCTGCTCCTGTAGCTATAGCAGCTCCGTGTTGATCATCGTGAAATACCGGTATATCCAATTCATTCTTCAATCTTGTTTCTATTTCTATACATCTAGGAGCACCTATATCTTCCAGATCAATTGCGCCAAATGAAGGAGAAATTAATTTTATGGTTTTTATAATGTCTTCTGTATCTTTGGTACCTATAGCGATAGGAATCGCATCTACTCCGGCAAGTTTTTTAAATAACATACATTTCCCTTCTAAAATTGGTATACCGGCTTCCGGTCCTATATCGCCCAGCCCCAATACAGCACTTCCATCTGTTATAATAGCAACTAGATTACCTTTGCCTGTATATTCATAAGCATTTTCTTTGTTTTCACCTATTTTCCTACATGGTTCTGCGACCCCTGGCGAATAATATATTGATAAATCATCAATATTATTTATTTCGATTTTTGGAACAACTGAAAATTTCCCTTTAGCTCTTTTATGACATTCCAATGATACTTCGTATAAATTTTCTATTGTCATTTTCCTCACTCCCCCTCGTGGATTTCTTTCCATATTTTAAATTAATGATAAAACATTTTTAAATATATAGTATATATAATTCATGCCAATTTGTCAATCTTTTTATTATAAATATTAGATTTTTATTTTTGGAAGCCAAAAACGCCATATTTAATCTATGGCGTAAGCTTTCATATTATAAAATTATTTATAGTACTTCTATTCTCTACAAACTCCCTCTTCTTTCGCAATTTTTTCTACTTCTTTGGCAACTGCTTCAGCAACTCTCTTATCAAAAGCTCCTGGAATAATATAATCATCATTGAGCTCATCTTCTTTAATAAGAGAAGCTAAACCTTTTGCAGCTGCTAATTTCATTGATTCTGTTATTTTCTTTGATTTTGCTCTGAGTGCTCCTTTGAATAATCCTGGAAATACCAATACATTATTAATTTGATTCGGATAATCAGAACGTCCAGTTCCTATAATCCTTGCACCTGCTGCCTTGGCATCTTCAGGCATAATTTCTGGTGTAGGATTTGCGAGAGCGAATATTATTGCATCTTTGTTCATTTTTTTAACCATATCTTTTGTGAGAATGTTTCCTGTAGAAACACCAATAAATATGTCTGCGCCTTCTATTGCTTTATTCAAATCACCTTCAATATCATCTCTATTGGTCAAATCCGCCAATTCTATTTTAGAAAAATCATATCTTGCTTTATTACCTCTTCTTATTATTCCTGATCTATCCAGAGCTAAGATATCTTTAATTCCAAGGGAAATAAGCATTTTTATTATAGAACTTCCTGCTGCACCGGCACCGTTTATAACTGCTTTTACATCTTCAAATTTTTTCCCCAATAATTTAAATGAATTTATAAGACCAGCAGCTACGACTACAGAAGTCCCATGTTGGTCGTCATGAAATACCGGTATATCCAATTCTTCTTTCAATCTTCTCTCTATTTCGATACAACGAGGAGCCGCAATATCTTCCAAATTTATACCGCCAAATGATGGAGAAATTAATTTTACAGTTCTTATGATTTCTTCAGTATCTTTTGTTTTAAGGCAAATAGGAAATGCATCTATTCCACCAAATTCTTTAAATAATATACATTTTCCTTCCATAACAGGTAATCCGGCTTCAGGTCCTATATCTCCTAACCCCAATACAGCAGTACCATCAGTCACAACAGCTACCATATTAGATTTTGCAGTATATTCATATACGTTATTTATATCTTCTTTTATTTTTAAGCAAGGTTCTGCAACGCCGGGAGAATAAGCTCTAGACAAATCTTCTAAGTTTTCTACCTTGACTTTTGATATTACAGAAATCTTCCCTTTATATTTCTTATGTAATTCTAAAGATTCTTCATAAATAGTTTTTTTCATAAAATACCTCCATTTGTATTTTGTGTATATGTAATTTTGTACTCTTATATAAATACCACATTTTATAAAAATTATCCAGTGTTTTTTACATTTTTAATATAAATATACAATTCATTGCTTGAATACTATAATAATAAAAAATCATTACTATACCATGTCTTCCGGCTTAAATACTCTATCAAATTCATCCTCAGATAAAAATCCTAATTTTATACATGCTTCTTTTAATGAAATATTTTCCTTAAAAGCAAATTTTGCAGTTTTAGCTGCATTATCATAACCTATATAAGGATTTAAACATGTTACAAGCATAAGAGATCTATTGAGATTCTCATTCATTTTTTCTTTATTAGCTTTTATTCCTATTGCACAATTATTATTAAAAGATATTAGTGAATCACTTAAAAGTTTAACAGACTGCAAAAAATTATATATACATACCGGCATATATACGTTTAATTCAAAATTTCCTTGGGAAGCTGATATTCCTACAGCTACATCATTGGCCATAACCTGAACTGCGACCATAGTGACGGATTCACATTGGGTAGGGTTCACTTTCCCCGGCATAATAGAACTTCCCGGTTCGTTTTCAGGTATAAATATTTCGCCCAACCCACATCTGGGACCGCTGGCAAGCCACCTGATATCATTTGCTATCTTCATCATATTAGCAGCCAGAGCTTTTAATCCTCCATGAGCAAACACGATTTCATCCTTACTTGTAAGAGCATGAAATTTATTCTCAGCAGTTCTAAATTCCTTTCCAGTTATTTCTGATACTACCTTAGCCACTTCTTCGGCAAAGCCTTTAGGGGCATTTAACCCTGTACCTACTGCTGTTCCTCCCAATGCCAATTCTTTTAATCCCAATAGACCATCAAAAATCATACCTTTATTCTTTATAAGCATACTCTTCCAACCACTTATTTCTTGTGAAAATGTTATAGGTGTTGCATCTTGCAAATGAGTCCTTCCAGTTTTTATTATTCCCGCATTTTCTTTTTCCAATTTTTTAAAGGTTTCCATCAACAAATCTATTGCAGGAATAAGCTTATTCTCAATTTCTAATACAGCTGCAATATGCATGGCAGTCGGAAAAGTATCATTTGAACTTTGAGACATATTTGAGTGATCATTGGGATGTAATATTTTTTCTCCCAAAATTTCATTTCCTCTGTTTGCTATGACTTCATTTACATTCATGTTGGTTTGAGTCCCACTTCCGGTTTGCCATACAGCCAGTGGAAAATGAGAATCTAATTTTCCAGAAAAAATTTCATCACATACTTTTATTATTGTTTCAGTTTTCATATCATCCAATTTACCAAGTCGATTATTTGCGATTGCAGCAGATTTTTTTAATATAGCAAAAGCTCGTATTATTTCATTAGGAATTTTTTCTATCCCGATTTGAAAATTTTCCAAACTTCTTTCTGTTTGTGCGCCCCAATATGCATCTTTTGGGACTTTGATTTCTCCCATAGAATCTTTTTCTACTCGATACTCCATTGTATATCTCCTTATTTTTTAGTTTTATTTAATTTTATTTATTTTTAGTCTTTGATTGTGTTTCTTGAGTTCTTATTTTAATTCTAGGCAAATTCCATTTTTTCTTTACAGCAAAATATCTTATAACACCTACGACAAAGGCTCCTATTATTATTGCATTCATATTTCCCAGTTTGTTTTTTAATATCACACAAATAGTAGCTCCTGCTATAGAGGCACAAGCATAGACATGTTTTACCAATACATATGGTGTATTCCCGGCCATTATATCTCTTATCATACCACCACCAATACCAGTTATTACACCGAGAAAGATCAATAAGAAATACTGACTTTCATACGAATTTTCTATCCCCACATTTATTCCTATTACTGTAAAAGTGCTCAACCCTATCGTATCCATTGCTATCATTATTCGTTCATATTTCCACATAAATTTACTATTCCATATAGATTTATTAAAATAAATGATTAAAAATAATATGCAAGACGTGGATATTGCTACTAAAACATATGAAGGATCCTTAAACATATTGGGCGGGCTAATTCCCAATATCAAGTCTCTTATCAATCCCCCACCAAGCGCAGTTATAATTCCCAACACATTGACTCCAAAAATATCCATGTTCTTTTTTATACCCGTCATTGCACCTGATGATGCAAACGCTATAGTTCCTATTATTTCTAAAATATATCGAATTTCTTTATATTGATCCATCATTCTCCCTCTTATTGATTATTACTATATATTTTATTATACTTCATTTTTTTAATTGTGAAAAGTTTTATTTTTAATAAAAATATATTGACACATTGCTAAAAAGGTTTTATTATATATAGTATGTACTGTAATTTTATAAATAAATATTTTTTTATATTTTATGTGTTGCGTTCACAATTTGGGTAAATATTGTTTATATTTTCCCTGATAACATATAAACAAAGTTACAAGAATCTTTCAAATAATTAAAAGGGGGCAAAATGGCAATTTTCAGTAGAGATGAAAAAAATTTAGCTAGTGAATTTTCTTCAAAAGGTATAACAACTATATCTCAAGGTACCACTATTACAGGAAACATGGATATACAATGCAACCTGCTTGTAGATGGTAAGATCAAAGGTGATATTCTTTCAACATCTATTGTTACCATAGGGACTCATGGTGAAGTAGAAGGTAAGATCGTTGCTTCCAAAATAATTATAAGCGGTATATTTAAGGGTCAACTTGATGCTGATTCTGTTGAATTACTTGCCAGCAGCATAGTTCAAGGAGATATTATCAGTGAACGAATTTTAGTAGAAGATGGATCTAATTTCGAAGGTACAAGAAAGAAGAAAAAGAAAATCGAAGCTCTTCCTAATGATGACGACATCTTAGGAGATTTGGATGATTTGAAAGTGGAAGATATTTAATTGTTTTTAAGGGCTGTTATCAATATTACAGCTCTTTTTTCTTTACAAATTACAATCAAAAGTTATATAATGTTTTGAGGCAAATATTTTCAAATCATGAATAACAAATAATTATAGATTCTTAAAGGGTGGGATTGATAAAATGCGTGTAATAGGTATAGATCCGGGTACCGCAATAGTCGGATACGGAATAGTAGATTATGAAAAAACTAAATTTAATTTAGTAGAATATGGCTGTATTTATACTGATAAAAATATTCCCATGGATGAACGTCTCTGCGAAATATATGCCCAACTTTCTACCTTGTTAGATAAACATATGCCGACTCATATGGCTATTGAGGAATTATTTTATTTTAGAAATAGCACTACTGTTATCTCTGTAGGGCAAGCTAGAGGTGTCCTATTACTTGCTGCCAAACAAAAAGGACTAGAAATAAAAGGCTACACTCCACTCCAAGTCAAAATGGGAATCACCGGCTATGGAAAGGCAGATAAATTGCAAGTCCAGCAAATGGTTCAGCGTTTTTTAAACTTAAAAGAAATCCCAAAACCGGATGATGCTGCTGATGCCATTGCTATCGCCATCACACATATAAACGCAATGGGTAGCTTGACCTATGGATTGAATTCTAAAAAACCTCTCAGTGGTAAGGCGATTAAAAAAGATAAAATGACTGCAAAAGAATTTAGAGAATTAATGCTGCAAAAATAAATTTAAAAATTTTATTATATAATGGGGGTAATCATGTCTATTGAAACAGTGAAATTATTTTTTAAAGAATTTGGGTTGGATAATAATATCAAGGAATTTGACGTATCAAGTGCCACAGTGGAAGAAGCTGCAAAAGCTTTAAATGTAGAAGAAGGTAGAATTGCAAAAACTCTTTCCTTCAAGAGAAAAGATGGCGGGTGTATGATTGTAGTTACTACCGGAGATGTAAAAATCAATAATACAAAATTTAAACAAGCATTTTCTATGAAGGCTTCTCTTATGCCGGCTGCAGAAGTCGCCGAAATCGTCGGTCATGTGATAGGTGGAGTATGTCCATTTGTTATTCCGGAAGAAATTCCTATATATTTGGATGAATCACTAAAAAAATATACAACTATTTTCCCTGCCTGTGGCAGTAGAAATAGCGCTATAGAGCTCACTTGGCAAGAATTGGCAAAATATGCCAAGACAGATAAATGGGTAGATGTTACGGTAGATAAATAAGAACAAATAAAATAGGAACCTCTTGAAATAATTGATTCATGTTATCTCAAGGAGGTTCCTATTCCAATATTAGCTATATTATTTATTATAAATTTTTTCTGATATTTTTCCTCCGGTTTTGTATTCCTCTTCTTTTATCAATTTACCCTCTGCATTATAGTATTTCCAAGTACCGTTTTCTTTTCCTTTATAATATTCACCCTCTAATATTTTTATATTTTTTTCATCAATAACTGTTATTTTTCCATAAGTTTTTCCATTTTTATAATTTATTTCTGTAGAAAGAGAACCATCTTCTCTATAAATTTTTTGTATTCCGCCTTCTCGACCATTTACATAATTAGTTTCTATCTTCTTATTTCCATTTTCATAATACTGTTCTTCTTTTCCTTCTTTGTTTCCGTTTTTAAATGTTGTCAAAGCTTGTATTTTTCCATCTTGACTATAATATCTCCATTCTCCGTCAGCTTTTCCGCCAGAAAATTTAGATTCTATTTGTTTGTTCCCATTTTCATAGTAAACTATAAAATCACCTTCTTCTTTATCGTTTACATAATTACCATCAGTTTTTATTTTATTTCCAATATAATATTCTTTATAATTTCCTACTTGCTTATTATTCTCATAATTTTGTTCTATTTCCGTATCTCCGTTTTCATAGTATGCTTTGAACTTTCCATCTTTAAGTCCATTTTTATAATTTCCTTCATTTTTTAGATTTCCATTTTCGTAGAAATATTTATTTAATCCTGCAATTGTACCTCTTTTCACAGCCATTTGACTGGCTAATTTCCCACTTTCATAATATACTTCCAAAACTCCATCTAAAACTCCATTTACATAAAAGGATTTTTCTGATAAATTTCCGCTTTCATAATATTTCAATACTTCACCATCAATTTTATCATCTACATAAGTATTTTTTTCCTGGATTTTTCCTGATTTATATTTTTTTATCCATTCGCCAATCTTATTCCCTTCTGAGTCATGATGCATTGTGACCATTTCAGCCCCATTATCATAATACACTTTTATGTCGCCAATCAATTTATCGGCTTTATATTCCCCCTCTTCTTTTATTTTACCATCAGGATACAATATCTTATATTTTCCTTCTCTATTGCCATTCACATAATTTACAGAAGATTCTTCTTTCTCATCTTCATAGTATAATTTTAATATCCCTTCCAATTTACCGTTTTTATATATACCTTCACCTTTTAATTTCCCACTTCCATAATAGATTTTATATTCTCCCTCTTCTTTTCCATTATTGTATGTTTTTTCTATTAAAGTCTTATCTTCTTCATCGTAAACCTGCCATTTACCGGTCTTTTCATCACTTAAAAACAAACCTTTTCCTATTACTTCACCATTCAAATTATAAAAATAATATTCCCCTTCTTTATCCCCGTCAAAATAAGGAATTACTTCTCTTATCTTCCCGTTTTCATAATAAAATATGCTTTCCCCATTTCTCTTTCCATCTTTGAATCGTGCTATTTGTCTTATATTATCATTTGAAAATTGTTCGATATATGTGCCTGTATAAGGGTTGTTATCCTTTATATTTAGGGTTATTTCACTATCTTTTTCTCCATTTACGTAATTCATAATAGTTTTTATTTGATCTTTTTCATCGTACCATACATATTCACCTATCATTTTATTATTCAAAATAGTATATTTCTCTCTTACTTTTCCATTCAGGTAATAATTAGTAATATTTCCAGAAATTATTCCATCTTTATATTCTTCTTCTATCAACACATTTCCATTGTAATCCTTTACCAATACAACACCTGTATACGGTGCATCTTCTTCGTAATCATATATGATTCCATTGACACTTTGCATATCTATAGCATCTCTGCCAACTATTGACTTATTATCATCAGTTTTTTCTTCTATAACAGGTTCTGATTGTTTATTTGCATCTGAGCTAATTTCTGTATTCTCTTTAGCAATCTCTGTAACAACAGAATTATCCTTTGCAACAGGTTTCGCCTGTTCTTGTTGACAATTTGATAATCCTAGTATTATCATTCCTATATAAATAATTTTTAATATATTATTTTTATTTTTTATATTTTTCATTTTCTATCCTCCCATTTTTAGAATGTTATTGATGCAGTCACATAACTTCTGTATTTGTCTCTTCCTATACCATCCAGATTTTTATCCCCCATTATGACTCCGGCATCTACGTTTACCAAATTCCCGTAATATCTGACACCAGCTCCATATCCTGAAGCAGTAGTTATTTTTCCATGTCTGTCTCCATTATCGTCAAAATTATCTCTTATTTTCCCATAATCAAAAGCAACGTATGGTCTTAATTTAAAAAGGAAATTATTTATCATTTCAGATTTTGTCATTTTAGGAAGTATATATGATACCTCTGTCCTAGTGTAAAAACCTATATCGCCGGATATATTATGTGAATACCCCCTGATAGTATCAAAGCCCCCTATTGATATTCTTTCACTGCTAAATAGATTATCTTCAGTATATTGACCTGCTACACTTGTTCTAAATGTAAATCTTTGCTTTGATATACTAAAAGGTCTATACCAACTAAAACTACCATATATCTTGTCAAATTGATATTTTTTATCACTTGATAATACTGTCGATTCTGTCATTACACCTATTTCCATATCGCCCTCGCTTTTAGCTCCCAAAGCGCTGAGACCTCTATAATAAGTCAAATTATAAGATGACATACCTCCAAACAGTCTTAATATTCCACTAATGCCGACATTGGCAACTGCGAATTTTCTCTCTTGACTCTCAAGGCGAATGCTATCAATAAATGTATTTTCATTCTTTATTGCAATGCCTAGATCCAATTTTAGCTTCACATTATTACTTCTATATAGCATCTTCCCAATATTTAATGAATATTCTTTTGTTTTGGTTTGGATTTCGTATGTAGACACTAATCCAGTATTCATAGTTTTTTCATCACTATAAGAATAATTCAGAGAAATTTCCCATGTTTTTACCGGAAATGAATACCCCAAACTATAGGTATCCGTATTATTTTTATTTTTTTTACTTTTTCCTAAATTTTTGAAATCAGTCTTATAATAAGCATAAAAACTATCATTTAATCCCAATATATCATCAAATTCTATAGTCGTTCTTATTTTCTCTTTATTTTCTTCGGTGTTATCATATCCCAGTTTTATTCTCCATTTTTTAGCTTTATTACTTTTTACTATAATCTTGGAATATCCAAAATTATCCCCGGGTACAATATCCATCTTTACATCATTTGATTCCAGCCTATTCATATTATCTATACCATGATCCGTATCTTTTACATTTAGGACATCTCCTGTACCGCTATTAAATGCAAAAAATATCTTTCTTCTATCTCTATTTGTATCATCATCCAGAATTATTTCCTCTATTCTTCCATAGACAACTGCCAATTGCAATATTCCTGAATTAATATCTTGTTGTGGAAGCATCACTCTAGTTGTGACATAACCTGCTTTCAGATATTCGTCATTCAGTTTTTTCCCCAATTCTCTGATATCTACCACAGTCAGTTCTTTGTTTTCATATTGTTCTATTATTTTATATTTCTCTTTATCTTTTATTAGAGATAATTCATCTGATACATATATTGTATGAATATAGAACTTTGGCAAATTTGTTGTATCCGGTCTCTCATTTTGGCTAGTTGAATTTTCATTATTCACTTCACCTGAATAAAAATCTCGTTGTTCTTTCGGAAGTTCATCTTTCAAAATTATATTATTGCTAACACTATTATTTTTGATATTCTTGTAATCTTTTTTATTTTCTTTATTTTCTTTAGCTGTATCGTTTAGGGATACTTTATCTGTCTCGGTTTTTTTATTCTTTCCAAAGATTTTTCTACGATCATTTCTCGCATAATCTGGGACATACGAATTATTAAATCTATATTGATACCCCAAACTAAATAAAATCCTGCTATAATCTCCTTTACCTTTATTTTTCTGACCTAAATAATTGGTACTCTCTATCTTGGCAGTATTGACGTTGTATGATACATCGAAAGTAAAATTTTTATAGCCTATTCCGACTCCCAAACTATAATAAATCCCACTTTTAGCAGTAAAATGGCGTAAATAATCACTATCTATTATATCTCCAGTATTTTTATTGATTGTCTCATAATAATTTGTATTTTTTCTGTTAATATTAAAAGAATACCCGGCATTTGCTTTTATAAAAGGTATAATATTTCCATCTTTATTAAATTCATATCTAGCTGTTACATATATAGGAATGGAATCATACAATTTAGTCTCTTTTACATCGACTTTAAGATTAGCATCTTCTACATCTGTATATCTTTTTATTTCTCCATGACGTTGATAACCAATTCCAATCCCCAATTGAAAATTATCTGATATAGTTTTTCTATATTCAGCCATTATTTCCATTGAGGTTTTTGATGCTTTTTCCGGGGATGTGGTATAGTTTCCCGAGGATGTTCCGCCCACTCGGACTTCTACTATTTCTTCTCCATACGATATGATTGACAGTATTGATATAAAAATTAATATAAGTAAAATTCGTAATTTCATAAAATCTCCCATGAATTATTATTTTTGATCAATATAACCTTTCGTTTTAGATGAAAACATATATAATTTTTATTTTTTATTTTTTTACTATATGACCATTAGCAGTAATATCTATTTCATATACGTTAATAAAATCTTCTTTTTTTGAGTTTATCCCATTTCCTTTATTATTAGATATGATATTCGTTTTGCCAACATACATAGATCCTACTTTACTGGCATCTGTGACATAACCATCGTCTGTTTTGCCACTACCTAATGATTGTCCTACAGTATATGTATATAATTTTTCTAAGGCGTCCAAGATATCTTGCTTATTATTTATAAGTTGTGAATCAGGAATAGTTGGGTCTTGAGCAGGACTAGTATTCACACCCAATATTTCATCAAATGTGCCATCTTTCAATCCCAATCCCTTTTCAATAAAAGCATTTTGCCCTACATTTATGAGCTTTCCACTATTTAATATTATGCCGTTTTTATTGGCAATTATTAAATCTGCTTTTCTTCCGGCTATTTCTATATCACCATTTATCGTTGTATTTTTAGTACCAATCACATCATTTACAATTAATTTAGCCCCAACGATATCATCAAGATTCGTATTCTTCGGAACATACCCATCAAGTTGTGTATTCACATCAGACGACGTTGAATTGTTATTAAAAATCAATCCGCCTCTATCTACGTCGAATTCATTATAGGCATTATACGATGTCCCTTTCCCATTTGGTTTTGCGATTTCCACATGAACGACTCCGGCAGCTGACCTTGTAGCACCAGTACCTATAGTGACTGGGTCTGGAGCAAGTGTGGCAAATAAGGATATGTTAAATAAAGGTAATGAAAACAATGTGATTACAAGTAATTTCAACATTACTATGTACTCATTGTCAATTTTTAATGCTTTTTTTCCTGAAATTTTCTTTTTCATAATCATTCATCTCCCAATGTTAAATAAAATGCAATATAAAATATTAAAAATAAAATATTAAAATTTAAAAACTGTGAAAAATTCCTATCGTTTATTTTAAGAATCGGTTACAATTTTATTATTATTATATATATATTACTATATATTTCAATCAATGTCTATAAAAAAAACAAATTTCTTAAAAAAAGCTGCTACATATTCTGCAACAGCTCATTTCATATACTTATTTTACTTCATTTTGTTCACTCATTTAGAAAATCAACCGCAAACTGTGCCGCAACCGCAGCTCCTCCGGCAAAAACATCCTCATCAATCGTGAAGCATTCATGATGCAGACTCAATTGTGAATTTGGAATATTTGGATTATTAGTACCCACAAATCCAAAAACACCTGGTACTTTTTTCATATAATATGAAAAGTCTTCTCCACCTGTGGATTTTTCGAGTTTTTCAAGACTTTCCTTGCCATAAAGTTTTACTACAGCAGCTCGTGCCAAATCAACCAAATGTACATCAGAATTGCTCAAAGGATCCATCACATGCATAAATTCTACAGTTCCTTTACAACCGTATGCATTGGATATATTTTCTACCACAAGCTTCAAATTTTCTTCTACTTCCTTAATGAGTTTTGGATTAAAATACCGAGAAGTACCATCAATTAGGACTTTCCCTGGAATAATGTTGAACCTGTGCCCCCCGTGAATTGTTCCCAGAGTTATAACCAATGGATCAAGCGGGTTATTAAACCTACTCACAATGGCCTGTATACCGCTTATTACAGCACCGGCTGCCACAATAGCATCATGCCCCAGATGTGGGGCGGATCCATGTGCACTAAACCCTTCTATAGTAATATCAATTTGATCTCCTGAAGCCATTCTTGCCCCAGATTCAAAATTAAATTTTCTCGTAGTAACTGAAGGATTGATATGCACTCCATAACAAGCATCCACATCATCCAAAAAACCTTGTCGTATTGCTTCTTTTGCTCCTACACCGAGTTCCTCGGCAGGTTGGAATAAGAGTTTCACACGTCCAGAAAATTCTCCTTTGATTGTTTGTAATATTTTGGCAGCTCCCAGCAACATTACAATATGTGTATCATGTCCACAGGCATGCATTACTCCGATTTTTTCAGAAGCATAAGACAATCCTGTTTCCTCTGCTACAGGAAGTGCGTCAATATCTGCCCGCAAGAGCACAGTTTTCCCTGGTTTTGCTCCATTGATTATCCCCACGCAACCATGCCATCCATTTTGAAATGGTATAATCTCATCGACTCCTATATCCTTCAAATCTTCCATAATAGACTTTGCCGTATTTACCTCTTGTAGAGTCAATTCCGGATGACTGTGATAATAATGCCTGCGTTCGATTATATAATCTTTATATGCTTCTGCCAATTCTTTGATATTCATTATTTTTCTCCCCCTTTTTTCTGCATCGTATTATCTTTCAAATAATCATAGGCGAATTGAGCAGCCACAGCAGCTCCTTTGGATAGCATCCTCTCATCTACAGTAAAACATTGATTATGATTATTTTTTTCAGAACCTGGAACATCTGCACTTTTGATTCCAGCAAAACCAAAAATCCCGGGAACTTTTCCCATGAAAAAAGCATAATCTTCTGAACTTGTAAGCTTTGTCATAGGAACTAATGCATCTTCTCCATATAATTTTTTTACAGCATTTTGCGCTATCGCAATCAAAGATTCATCTTGATTAGAAACAGGTTCGATTCTATGTCCATACTCAAAAATTGCTTGACATCCATAAGCTTTTGCCATATTTTCTGCTACTTTTCTAATTATTCTTTCTATGTTATTTCCAATTTCTACATCATAATAACGAATTGTCAGATCCATCTCTACATTGCTTGGAATAATATTATACCCCAATCCCCCATGGATAGTCCCAACACCGACTACCAACGGTTTGAGAGGGTTATTCATACGACTTACGATAGACTGAATCGCCATAACAATAGCACTTGCCGCCACAATAGCATCATGTCCCAGATGTGGAGCCGATCCATGAGCACCCACCCCTTTTACAGTTAGCTTTCCTATTCCTGCTCCGGCCATCCTATCTCCATTTTCAAAATTAAACGTTCCTGTAGGAATATCTGCCCATACATGAGTCCCATAAATAGCATCTACACCGATTAAAAATCCCTGGCTAATCGCTTCTGGTGCTCCTATTCCCCATTCTTCTGCCGGTTGAAACATCAATTTCACTGTTCCGGAAATATCTTCTTTGATTTCCTGCAGTATCTTTGCCGCTCCCAACAACATTGCCATGTGAGCATCATGCCCACAAGCGTGCATTTTTCCTATGTTTTTAGAAGAAAAAGGAAGGTTGGTCTCCTCTTTTACAGGGAGTGCATCTATATCTGAACGAAGCATCACTGTCTTTCCTGGTTTTCCCCCTGTTATTGTGGCAACAAATCCGTACCATCCTTTTTCAAATCTCTTGATATCTGTAATGCCCATTTCATGCAAATCTTTTATTAAAGCTTCTGTTGTATCTTTTTCTTCCAGTGTAATTTCCGGATATTGATGATAGTAACGCCTACGTTCAATGATGTAATCTTCATATTTTTCTGCTGATTTTTTAATATTCATATTACCCCTTATGTAAAATTTTTATTTTATGTACACATAAGTAAAAATTGCCGGAAAACAATTGCTGAGTCCCCGGCAATTCACTTTTTGACATCTTAATACAAGTCAATTAATTTTTTATTTTATTAAACAAATCTAAACAAAGATATTGCAGCATCTAGATATAATTTTCCGCCTGGTCCCAAAGGAATTCCAGCCATAACCCAGATAATTAACATGATGATCCATACAATTCCAAATGATACTGAATACGGAATCATGTTCGCAATAATGTTTCCCATACCTGTTTCCTTTTCATATCTTCTCGCAAATCCCAAAATAATTGGGAAATATGGGAATAATGGAGACAATGGATTTGTAATAGAATCTCCCATTCTGTAAGCAAGTTGAGTTAGAGCCGGGTCATAATGAAGTATCATCATCATAGGTACAAATACTGGTGCCAAAATAGTCCATTTTGCAGAAGAAGATCCGATAAACAGATTTACCACGCAAGAAATAACAACAAGACCAAGTAACAAAGGAATTCCTGTAAAATGTAGAGATTCCAAGAAAGCCGCACTTTTTATTGCAAGGATAGCTCCCAAATTACTTTTTCCGAAATAATAAGTAAATTGACCGCAGAAGATACATAACAACACGTAAGGTGCCATGTCTTTAAATGCTTCCACTATGCCTGCAAATAATTCTTTATCGTTATGATATTGTCCGGAAACAAATCCATAAATTGCTCCTGGAACGAAGAAGAATACAGTTACAATCGGCAAAAGTCCAGCCATCAATGTTGATTTTAGAGAAAGCAACGAATTTGTATCTGGATCTTTGAAAAACGCATTGTCTCCAATACAAAGGACAATCGTCAAAATCGCAAGAACGACTATAGAATAACCGGCATAACGCAATCCTTTTTGTTGTTGCGGCGTCAAATCCAATATAGATTTATCGTAATTGTACTTGCTTATATCCACTCCTTCGAATCTTGGAGCCATAAATTTTTCAGTTACGAAAGTCCCTACAAAAGACAATATAACACAAGATGCAATCAAGAAATAATAATTGTTTGCCGGTGTAGTTATATAATCTTTATCAATAAATACAGCAGCACTTTGTGTTAACGGTACAATTAAGAAATCCAATCCATTGATAAAGAGATTAGCGCAAAATCCTGCAGCAACAGCTCCGAAGGAAGCAAACATTCCCAAAAGTGGAGAGCGTCCCAGACCTAAGAATATAACGGCAGCCAACGGCGGCATAATAACAAATGCAGAGTCCCCAGCCATATTTCCATTGATAGAAATAAAGATAATTGCAAATGTAACAACATTTTTCGGTGCAGAACCTAAGATTTTACTCATTGCGATTGTTAAAAATCCACTTTTTTCCGCAACTCCTGTTCCGACCAAAGCCACCATTACAACTCCCAAAGGTGCAAAAGTAGTAAAATTAATGATAGCACTTTGAACCATCCAACGAAGTCCGTCTTTTGATAAAAGATTCCACGGTTTAATTACTGCCTTTGTTCCCGGGTGAATTGCCTCTACTCCTGCAAAAGTACAGATTGCAGAAAGGATTGCAACAATCACTGCCAACATAATAAATAAAGTATAAGGATCCGGCAATTTATTTCCTGCCTTTTCAACCCCACTA
Organism: Fusobacteriaceae bacterium; assembly: GCA_031289425.1. Lineage (GTDB taxonomy): Bacteria > Fusobacteriota > Fusobacteriia > Fusobacteriales > Fusobacteriaceae > JAISST01. The sequence goes on along the minus strand of JAITPM010000057.1, from coordinate 2,068 downwards.
AGAATTTTGTTCAATAAAGAAACCTTCACCTGTTTCGGCGCACCAACTGTAGCCATAAATAACCCTCCTATAATGAATTTGTATTAAAAATTAATGAACACTATCATAAAAATTTATCAGTGCAAATTGTAAAAGTATTATTATTTTGCTATTATAGTACATATTTTAAAATTTGTCAACATATATTGTAATTTTTTTGGGATTGATTAATACTGCTGTATTGTTTTCAAACTATGCTTTTTACTTTTAGAACAATTAGCCTAAAATCATCCAATTTTAATTTCAAATATTTTTGTATAATATTTTTCGTTCTATATTTAATAATTATTGTTTAATAATTAATCCCATCATAATGGTTAGAAAAAAAATTATAAAAAAGTTACATTTATACATTTATTTTTGATATAATTTAAGATATATGAATAAAAATTATTTAATAATCTGGTGATGAATTTCATGAAATACGAAGAACATGAAAAATTTTTAATAAAAAAATTACATAAGGGAAAAGAAAGAATAACACTAACAAAAAAAATGAGTTTATTTCTTAAAAAAGAAAGAAAAAAAACAATGTTTACTAGACGAGAGATTGGAAAAATGGTTGGGATAACTTATAATAGTATGGCTGATTATGAAGATATGGAATTAATGACTATGCCAAAATCAAATTTTGAAAAGCTACAAAATTTATATAAAGATTTTAGAGACGGAAAACTAAAACCTAAATATGTTTTAAATACAAAAAGTATTAGAGAAGAAATAACTAGGAAGAGAAAAGAAATAAACTATACTATTCCGGCATTTGCAGATAAAGTAGGTTCTAAGATGTCAATTATAACTAGTTTTGAACATGGTCGCACAAAGATTATTCTATTTTCAGTATTTGAAAAAATAGAAACATTCTATAAAACAGAGATTAAAAAAATAGAAATGGAAAAGGCAGAAATACAGCATAGAACAGAGATTGAAAAAGAAGATATATTACATAGAGCAGAGATTGATAAAAAAAGGTATAAAACAAATAGTGAAATATTAGGAATTTACCTTAGACAAGCTAGAAATAAAAATATGTTAACACAAGCTCAAGTAGCAGAAAAATTAAATATAGGTCATGCTCGCATAGGCAATTATGAACGAGGGTTAACAAAAAATGTTAACAAAAATATAATAGAAAAACTAAAAAATTTATATGGAATAAATGATCTTGAGATCACCTCTAAAAATATAAAAAATTCGTATAAATCCTTTAAAAATGAAAGATTAATTTTAAATTTTACTTTAAATACAAAACCTTTAAGAAAAAAATTGACTAACAATAGAGAAAAATCAAAATATAGTACTAATGATGTTGAAAATATGTTAAATATTCCAAAACACACTATAGCTAATATTGAATCAGGTGAAATAAAATATATTCCAAATTTATTATTCAATAATATAAAAACTTTATATCAATCAAAAATTGATAAAATGGAAGTTATAGCATATAATAAAATAATAGGAATTAACCTCAGAAAAGCTAGAATAAAAAACGGATTATCACTAAATCAAGCATCAAAAATGTCAAATATATCTTCAAGTGTCATGTCTCGTTACGAAAATGGGAAAATATTTAATATGCAGGAAAATATAATAAATAAAATGAAAAAACTTTATAAAATAAAATAATTTTTAAAAATATGAAAAATAGTGAATTTTTACTAAAAAAGGATTTATATTTCCTGAAATTATTTATAGTCTCGAAAATTAATTAAAGATTAAACGGTTTCCATTTTTCCGGAACGTTGGTTTCCTTAAGTCGGTATATTCATTTCCGTCATGTTATTTTTTTCTATAGCTTTTTTTGTCTTCTCAGATATGAAAATAGGAATATTTTCATTTTTCAATTTAAAAACATCTATATTCTCCTTAAGTAATTCTGCATTTTGTTTAACATGATCATACCAATATTTAGCTACTGTTTTTCGATTAATCCTTAACATTTTAGCTATTTTTCTATTTGAATGTCCTTTTTTCTTTAAATTTATTATTGAATGTTTATCTACTATAGTTATCACTCCTTCTAATC
>JAITPM010000038.1 GCA_031289425.1 Fusobacteriaceae bacterium | reverse complement strand
CTTGTTTTTTCTCTTTCAGGAACACAAATCTCGACAGCCTGCGTCGGAGTTGCCGCCCTTACATCCGCTACCATATCACTCAATAAAAAATCAATTTCGTGTCCTACTGCAGAAATTATAGGTTTTTTGCAATTAAAAAAGGCCATTACTACTTCCCTTTCGTTAAAAGCCCATAAATCCTCTATACTTCCTCCACCACGACCTGCTATTATAATATCTATTTCTTCTATCTGATCCAATCTTTTTATTCCAGCAACGATTTCATCCACTGCTCCCTGACCTTGCACTTTTGCCGGATATATATAAATATTTATACTATTATCTCTTTTTTTAATAGTCTTAATTATATCCTGAACAGCTGCACCGGTTATTGCCGTAACAACACCTATATTTTTCGGATATTTGGGTAGCGATTTCTTATACTCTGGATTAAAATATCCTTTTTCCAGCATTTCCTTTTTTAATTTTTCAAGTCTTACGAATAATTCCCCCAGAGCATTTTTCTTTTCTATATGCCTAGCTAAAAGTTGGAAATCTCCTCTATTTTCATAAAAACCAACATCAGCAAATATTTTTACAGCATCTCCTTCTTTTAAATCTTCGGGTATTCTTTTTAGTTTATAATTGAAAGCTGCACATTTCAATTGAGATTTTTCATCTTTTATATTAAAATACAAATGTCCACTTTTATAATATACAACATTGGACATTTCTCCCTCTATAAAAAAATTCTTTAATTCTTCATTGTCTTCCAAATAATTTTTTACTTTTCGGTTAAACTCCGATACTGTATAAATAACTTCCCTCATTCAAACACAATCCTTTAAAATAACGGTATATCTATGCCATAAGCACTATTTATTTGTTCTATAACATAATTAGCATTCTTATGGTTAGATACGGCCTCCATATCGTCCATATCAATGCATAAGATTATAGATTTATTTTCTTCATTATACTTACTATAAAGGTGCTTATACGGTATAGCACAAATAAAATAACTCATTCTTTTATTTAGAACAAACATCCTCAATCCATGTTTATAAGTGGCACCTGTTTCTTCATCTACCTTGGTATCTCCACCTTCATTTATAAGTTTATATGCATTGCTTTCTATATTTGCCAAATACATATTATATATTTTTTCAACGGCATCTTTTGGTTTATCATTTACAATCCTAACCATCAGACCTATTCCGTGACTTACTCCCCTAGCTTTTTCTCCATCATTAGAAAAATGTTTTTGATTAGGAAGAAAACATGCATGTAATTTACTGTTATCTGTTATATAGGCTTCACTTAAATCCTCAAAAAATTTGGATTTATTTAAAATTTTTGTAAAATTCTTCTCATTAGGCTCAATTGGACTATTACATCCAACGATCAACAAAACTATAAAAATCAATAGTAACAATTTTTTATTTTTCATTATTTTATACCCCAGCCTAATTTTCAATTTCCACAATATTTTCCAAAACAGTATACTTTTTGTTATTATACTACCCTATAAACATAATTTTTGCTATTATAGCATATTATTATAAAATTTTAATGTTTTTTATATTACATTTTCATCAGTTGCCTCTTTAGGTAATTTCAGGGTTTAACTATCTTCCTGCATAATTTTTTACTATCTAATATTTTTGTATACTTTAATTATAACTCACATTTTTATTTTTTAAAAGTTTTTTTTATTATAAATAAAATTCTATACCAATAGTTTTTATTTTTTAGTATTTATTATAATATTTTTAGACATTATTATTTTGTGAAAAAACATAAAATAATTTATAAAAATTTTATGGTTACTTAATTGCAAAATTTCTATATTTGATCTATATCCAATCAATAAATATAAATTAAATCTTTACGAATAGATAAAAATATAGTATGTTATTGTTATAAAAGATACTTGATATATAAAAACAATATATTAATATATAAAATTTAAATTGGGAGGTAAAATGAAAAAAATATGTTTATTTTTATTTATTGCCATCAATATGATATTATATGGTGCTATAAAGAATGAGGAAAAGTGGGATATTACACCATTTACTGAAAGTATTGTGCGTGATATCGCTACAATGGAGCCAGAACTTGAGAATAAAGTAGATTTTGAGAGTTTTACGGAAAAGGAAATAAGAGAAGATTGCTAATATAGGAGTGAAAATTATGAAAGTAATTTATAAAACAAAATTAAGTGTAGACGAAGTATTAACCCAACTTTCAGAGAACATAGAATCCGAAACTTCTGTGAAAGCAAAAAAAGATGTATTTATCGGAAAAATAGATGAAACAAATGCTTTTCAATTAAAAAAGCGTGTAGGGTCAATCAAATTTACTTTTGAAATTAATGGTATTATTAAAGAATCTAATAATGATACATTAATAGAAGTTCAAATAGAGGCTGGCAGCTCCTATACTACATATACTGCCATCATGGGAATTTTAAATATTATCATAATATATTGGATTATAAGTGATTGGAATAATAATCGTAGCGACCTAAATTTCCATGGTACTGGTTTATTTGCTATATTTTTCTTTATATCCGGCATATATACAATGAATAATTCAGAAAATAAAATAAAAATGCAGTTGATGGAAATATTTGATGCTGAAATAGACGAAAATATGTAATAGAATATGGTGAACATGGAGAAAAACTTAAAATAGTGCATTATATTGTTTTTATTATCATAGCTCTTATTATTGGTACATTGAAAAAATACCATGATGATACAAAAAAAGATGAAAAATATGATGAAGATAAAAAAGATGAAAATGAGGACAAACAATAACAAGGCGACATTCTTTTCGCAAATATAGCTTTTAAAATAACAACTATAAAATGATAATCCAATGAAATTTAAAAATAAAAAAAAATTATTTTTATCTAGGATTATATTAGATTTTGTTGTAATATATATGTAATAAAAATTTATATAAAATAATCCTTACTTGATTAAATACCTATTACAAAAATATGTATATTAATTTGCAAATAAATCTTTTGTCTAAAAATAATTAATAACTAAAATTAAATATGGGAGGAAAATAAATGTTTATATTTGTGTTAGGTGTTATGGGCTTAGTATACGTACTTTATATTGCTCGAACTGTAGAAGAAGCTGAAGAAGATGAAAAAACCACGACCAATGAATCTATTTACAATAATACTGACAAGTCTAATTTTGATAAAACGCCATATGGTAATGATATAAAAATAAATGTATCTGAAATATCTCATGCAAATGACCAAATACAAGAAAAAAATACTTTGATAACTAACAATGAAAAATCAAACAATTATAATACATTTTTTGAAGATTTGAAGACAAAGTCTGATGCAGATTTTAATTCGGATTCACAGAAGGAATTATATACTGAACAGTATGAGGATGGAAAATTAGTTTCAACATCAAATTATAAAAATGGCGCCTCTGATAATTATAGTACATTTTTTGAAGACTTGAAAGCAAAGGCAGATGCAGATTTTAATTTAGATTCGCAGAAAGAATTATATACTGAACAGTATGAAGATGGAAAATTAGTATCAAAATCAAACTATAAAAGTGGTGCTTCTGGCGATTACAACACATTTTTTGAAGATTTGAAAGCAAAGGCAGATGTAGATTTTGATTTAGAAGCACAGAATGAATCATATAGTAAGTATTATAAAGATGGGCGCCTAACCACAAAATCAGATTATGGGAATGAGGAGCTAGATGGTATTATCAAAGAATATTATGAGGATGGGAATATAAAATCAGAGGCGACCTATAGGCACGGAAACTTAGACGGTATATTTAAGGAATATTATAATAACGGGAATATAAAAATGGATGTTTATTATACAAATAATAAAAAAAATAATAAATTAAAACTATATTCTATAGATAAAAAATTAGTGGAAGAAATAAATTATAAAAACGATAAAAGAGAAGGAAAAAATACAATATATTATGAAAATGGTACTATCAGAGAAGAAAGTTTCTATAAAAATGGATTGCTTGATGGAGATCTCAAGGAATATTATGATAATGGTAAAATAAAAATTAGGTCAAATTACAGGGATGGTGTATTAAACGGAAAATATATAAAATACTATGAATCTTGGAAAATAGAACTAGAATGCACTTATAGGTATGGTAAACTCGAAGGACGATACAAAGAAAATTACGAAAATGGAAATTTAAAAGTAGAATCCAATTATAGAAATGGAAAAATTATAGGAAAAATTATAGAGTATGATGAGAATGGTAAATTGAAATAAATACTTCAGCCTATGGGCTCATATGGCTCACATCGGGCGTAATCATTGCGCCTATACATAAAAATAGTTTTCAAAGGAGGTGAAAAATGATATTAATATTATCAATATTAGTTATTATAATAATTATATTAATTGTGTATCGGTCTCGTAATACTTCTAAAAAATCAGAAAATAAAGCAGAACATCTCTATAACTATAATTATAGAGAAGATGAAGATGGTAATTATAGTAAAAAAGATGGAGAATGGACAAAATACTATATCAATGGAACGATAGATGAGCATGGCTGCTATCTAAATGGTGAATTAGAGGGCAAATGGGAAAAATATCATTCAAATGGAAAACTGGCATTGGAAGGTACTTATAGCAATGGAATAAAAAATGGTGAATTTAATGAATATTATACAAATGGTAAATTAAAAACAAAGACTTTCTATATAAATGAAGAAATAAATGGTAATTACGAATTCTATTATGAAGCCGGAAATTTGAAAGAAAAACGGAATTATACAAATGGGAAACTTGATGGAAAGTATGAATGTTACTACGAAAAAGGTAAACTGAAAGAAGAAGGTAATTATATAAACGAAAAAAAAGACGGCATATTTAGATTTTATTACGAAACCGGAAATATAATGCAAGAATTAAAGTATATCAATGGAATCCTGGATGGAAAATACGAGTATTATCATGAACGAGGGAAATTAAAAGAAGATGGTACATACATCAATGGGAAAAAAGAGGGATTAGAAAGAGTATATTTTGAAAGTGGTAACCTAAAATCGGAACTTAATTATAAAAATGGAGAATTCGAAGGTAAATGTACATATTATTATGATAATGGAAAATTAAAAGAAGAAGGAACTTATAGTAATGGGAGTAAGGAAGGAACTTACAAGTCCTATTATGAAACAGGAAATTTAATGAATGAAATGAATTATAACGATTATATTTTGGATGGAAGAATTCGAGAATATTACGAAAATGGAAATCTAAAAAAAGAAGAATGGTATAAAGACGGCAAGAAAATCGGCAAATCTAAAGAATATTATAAAAATGGTAGGCTAAAATTAGAAGTTTCCTACATAAATGGAGAGCCATCTGAAGAAATCAAGGAATATGATGTAAACGGAAAATTAAAAGCTTAAATTTTATATAGAAATTTTATAGTTTATTTGTATTATATATTTATTTTGTATATAGTAGCATAATAATTATATATAATGTGATAGAATTAAGAAGAATTAATAAAAAAATATGTACAATTTTTTTAAAATATGGTATCATAAGTATGAAATTGATTTACGAATGCCATATTTATAAATATGTACTCACATGTTCATACATTTGCATATATTTAGTATAAAATTAAAAAAGGGGTGTATCTATGTTTCCAAAAGTTAATATTAATATTAATACTAATATGGTTTTAGTGATTATTGTTTTTATTGTATTGGCAATAATTTTAATAAGTGGTTATGTTAAAGCTCCACCTGACCAAGCCTATATCATATCGGGACTTAGACGAAAGGTAATAATTGGTAGAGCTAGTATAAAAATTCCTTTCCTAGAAAGATTGGACAAATTAAATCTTAGGATGATTTCTGTAGATGTAAAAACTAGTTCTCCTGTGCCCACGGCCGAGTTTATTAATGTAATGGTAGATTCTGCTGTAAAAATAAAAATTAGCAGCCGTACAGAATTACTCCAAATAGCGGCTGAAAATTTCTTGAATAAAGATGAAGATTATATCATTGACCAATTACAAGACGTATTGGAAGGAAATATGCGGGAAATCGTCGGCCAGATGAAATTAAGTGACATGGTATCCAATCGTAAGGTTTTCGCAGAGAAAGTTCAAGGGAATGCGGCTCTTGACATGGCCAATATGGGACTTGAAATCGTAAGTTTCAATGTACAAAATTTCATAGACAGAAACGGCGTTATAGAAGATTTGGGAGTTGATAATATCACTCGTATCAAGAAAGCTGCTGCTATTGCCAAAGCTGAGGGTGAAAGAGATATTTCCATGGCTCAAGCTAATGCAGATAAACAAGCCAATAATGCCAGAGTAGAGGCTGATTCCGATATAGCCAAAAGACAAACTGATCTTCTCATAAATAAAGCTGAATTAAAAATGCAAGCTGATATAAAACAAGCACGAGCCGATGCTGCCTATAGAATACAAGAGGAAGAACAACGTAAATCTATAGAGGTCGCATCTGTGCAAGCCGATATTGCCAAAAAAGAAATGGAAGTTGTACTAAAGGCAAAAGAAGCAGAAGTTACAGAAAGAACTCTTGAATCTGAAATCAAGAAGAAAGCCGATGCAGAAAAATATGCACGTCAATTGAAAGCCGATGCTGATCTTTATGAGCATCAATTAAAGGCTCAAGCAGAGCTCTATGAACGTCAAAAGGATGCAGAAGCCCAAAGATATACTGTAGAGCAAGAGGCAATCGCATTGAAATCCAAAGCGGAAGCGGAAAAATTTGCAAAGGAACAACAAGCCGAGGGTATTCGTAGTGTCGGATATGCAGAAGCAGAATCTATAAAGGCCAAGGCACTTTCGGAAGCAGAGGGTATAGATAAAAAAGCTGAAGCTATGACTAAAATGGGAAGAGCTTCTGTTTTGGAAATGTACTTTAATGTACTTCCTGAAGTGGTTAAAAATGCTGCTGCACCTTTGTGCAACGTTGATAAAATAACTATGTATGGAGATGGAAATGGTACAAAGCTTGTAAAGGATATTATTCAATCTACTGTACAAGTTACAGATGGGTTGAAAGCATCCACAGGTATTGATATCGCATCTATGTTGGCTGGTTTCCTCGGTGGGAAACTTACCAATAAAAAAACAAATGATCATTCCGAAACAGATATAGATTCTTCAGACGATGATTAATAGTCAATAATTTAAGTTTTAATAATTATTAAAAAA
>JAITPM010000072.1 GCA_031289425.1 Fusobacteriaceae bacterium | reverse complement strand
ATTTTATTATGCAAAAGTGTTATTCTAAATTTGGTCCCAATCCACGTTTACCTTCTCTTATGCTTCGTTCTTATCTGCTTTCTATTAAACTTCAGTTTCATTCTATTGATAAATGGGTTAACGCTATGCATATCAATCCTTTATTTGCTGCTTTATCTGGATTTGAATCGGATAATATTCCTGGGGTGGGCACTTTTTATGATTTCTTTAAGCGTATTTGGAATTCTAAAAATAATAATTTCTTCCCACATATCAGAGATAAAAATCCTTCTATTAAAAAACCTGAAAAGTCTCAAGAGAAAGCTTCTTCTGTTGAAAAAATAATTGCTGAAGAATTAATTGCTGCTTTTAAAATTGCTCCACCTAGCGAAAATCAGCCTTTTTCTACCCTTGCTCATTTATTTAAAAAGCAATTTTTAGATGTCTCTGTTCAAAAAGGTTTAATTGATCTTGATAATTTAACTCTTGCTGGAGACGGCACTCCATTGTATACTTCTGCAAGACCTAGGCATAAGACACTTTGCAATTGCAAAGAACTTGGTATCAAGAATTGTGATTGTCCAAGATATTACTCTCAACCTGATTGCAATATTGGTTTGGGATTCCTCAAAAAAGCATTTTTATAGTGGTTATCACTTATACAATTTTTCTATTGCTAATTCTCATAGTGATTTACCTATTTTTGCTTTTTTAAATCCTGCTTCCAGGCATGATCTTATGGGATTTGTCCATGCTTGGTTTACTATGAAACAAATCTTACCTTCAATAAATGTAAATAATCTTTTACTTGATGCTGCTCATGATGCTATGGTTATTTATGAATATTGCAGGGAAATTAATGTTTTGCCTTTCATTGACTTGAATGTAAAAAAAGGGGTTAATTCCAAGCATAAAGAGAAATTCATTATTGATAAAGATGGAATTCCCATTTGCCCTACAGGCCATAAAATGAAGTCTAATGGTATTGAAAAAGCTAAGTATCGTGCTAAATTTCGTTGCCCTAAGACAAGTAGAAGCAAAGGCTGCTTTTGTGATAATCCATGTTCTAATGCTAAATTTGGACTGAATATACATCTAGCTACTAAAGATAATCCACGATTAATCAATATTCCTTCTCGTTCAAGCAAAGAGTGGAAAGAAGAATATAAGAAGAGGACTTCTGTAGAGCGAACAATCAAGCGCCAGAAAATAGACTATCATCTTGAAAAGGGAAACCATCGCTCTTCCAAAATGTGGTATTCCCGTTTGTATGCAATCATGATGTTACAGCACCTTGATGCATGGTTTGTCTCTAATAAAATTGATTCTCTTTTTAACTAATTTTTTGATATTATTAATACAATTTTTTACATAGTTGCTCTATGTGTTTTTTCTGCTACTCATTTTCACTCTTAAAATAAAAGTGTGTCTTTATATATTTCTAACCACAGTTTGCTTTACTTATTTGAAAAAGATTCCGAGAGGCTATTATAAAATATTATTGATAACTATATTTAATACAAAAGGAGGATCTTATGACTAATTATTCTTTGCAATTACCATTAGGGTTTGAACATATTTTTTCTAATAGTAATTCCGTTAATTTCTATTTAAAAATTTTCTCTCAACTTGATTTATCTTCTATTAATAGTTTCTGTTCTCCTAAAAAAGTTGATAGATCAAAATTTTCTCCGAAAGTTCTCATTAGAGCATTCATAGTCATGAAATGTCAACGATTCAAATATGATTTATAATTAATCAATTATTTTAAAAACAATCCTGTTATTGCTATTATTTTCTGTTTCAAGATTCATAATATACCAGATAAAGATGGTTTTTTATAAATTTATCAATTTTTTTTGCTATGATATAATAAGATTGTAACACCTCAACCCAATATGATAAAATAATATCATAGGAGATGAAGAAAATGGGACAAGAATATTAATTCATTAAAAATTTAAACATCTTTCACATTTGTGATTTCAATTAACAGTTGTTATTAGTACTTTAGACAATAACTTTAATCTTGTCAGAGCATTATCTGGTTTAAAAAAGCTTGTTAATTATATTTTATAATAATAAATGGCAGAGAATAATTGTACTTATATTTTTTTATTTATTGATAATTTATTTTAAAAATAAATTATATTATCTGTTGTAGATTTTCATAAATTTTTTAATTTTTTATTGAAAAATTTATTCAATAATTTTGAGACCATAAATAATTTTGCGAATCCCTATTCAGTTAAATATTTACTTTTATTACTATATCGTTGTATAATTTGTTGTTCCATAAAAATCATTCCTTCATATATATTTTTTAGCAAAACATATTATATAACGATTTTTTATTGAATTTGTTTATTTGTTAAACTTCTTATACAATTCCCTTTATATTATATTGCTAAAACAGGCAAAATTAGTGCTATTTTGACATTAATCACGGTCGTCAACGTCATAATATTCTTCACATTCAAAACCTTATCTAAATAAGTTTTTAAATTCTTCCAACATTATAAATATTTCTTCCCATACTTCATATACTTTTTTAAATTCTTCTTTAAATTCTTTTTCAACAAGAATTTCTTCAAATGTTTTTCGTAATTTCCTCGTAATTGGCCTATCAATACCCATCTCATCACAAAAATCATTCAAACAGTTTAAAAATTGCTCATAAATTTGATTAAGTCTTTCTATGCGATTCTCCGTACTCTCTTCAGGTTCAAAATGATCAGTTAATTTATTTAATCCCTTTTCTATCATCGCATAAGCTTCAGAATCTAGATCAATTCCACTTTCAATCATGCCAAGTTCTATTGCTTTTACTTCTTTTCGCTTTTTTTCATTTTCTTTAATATTATGATTTATTTTTAAATAATATTCGCAGAAAACATCATCTAATATATCAGCAAGAGTACCATATATAACATTTGAAACATTCTGATCTAATAAAAAGTCAATAATATCTATTTTACAGAAATTATAGATTTTTTTCATTCTAGAACTATAAGTACATATTCCTTCATAAATTATATCGTTATCATCTAGGACTTCTGTAATTTCATCAATAATGTCTTCAATATATCCTTGCGGTTTCAGATCAGCTTTATTTATCACAACATACAACTTACGATTTCTATTCTGCACAGAATCTTTATTCTCTCCAAATCCACATTCATTCAAAAATTTTAAATCATCTTTTGGAATTGTACCTCTTTCTATATCTATAATCCATATAAAAAATTGGGTATCTTTTATATATTCTTTTGCTATTTCAAAATCATGTTTTTTTGAAACAGAACTAGGTGAATTATATCCAGGAGTGTCAATCAAACAAATATTGTCGAATAAATCTTCTTTCATGGGACAAAGAACTGTTATGTAACGAATTATTTTTTTCAAATCAAAAGCAAATTCTTTAAGGAATTCATGATTAATAGATTTATATAATTTAAAATCAATATCAAAGATCCCTCCTTTATCATTAATTCCGTTCACTTTTGGAGAATTACCTGCAACAACGTAACTTGGAATAGCAGTAACAGGAAGCACTCCTTCTGCAAGTTTGATTCTTGAATCAGTTATAAAACTATTTATAAATGATGATTTTCCACTAGAATATCCACCACCTATTGCACCAAGTGTTTTGCTGTGTAATTCTGGAAAGCTGGCTATATTTTGCATATTATGCAAAATATGTCGTAAGTTATCAATTGCATTTGCGCTATTTACTACCAATTCATTATTACAAAATTCTTTAAAATCTTTTTCAATAAGATTTTCGAATTCTTTTATATAGATATTATTGATAGGTTCAGCGTTAATAGCAGCGCTCATCAATTTTAATTTAATCTCGTTTTCTTCATTTGACATTTCAATCACTCCATTCGTGTAGATAATTATATTTCATTACTGCATTATGCTTTATACAAAAGAAATACCTGTTTAATCTCATGAACAATCCATCATCTACCTTCATTAAATTTATTATGAAGATTTTTTCCTGCATAGGGAAGATAATTCAAAAATATCTTTACTCACATTGACAATTGGCTAAAGAAACAATAACTCATAAATGATTAATAATACAAGGTTTGAATATTTATTAAAAGTTTTTATATTTTAGTTCATAATGCAACAATATCATATTATGATTAATAATTCTCTATAGGATCATATTTCTCTGGAGTTATTTCCTTTATTAATTCTTCACTTTTTATATTATCATTATTTATAGTATCTATTTTTTCTATGTTTATAAAATTTTCTGTTTCTGTATGTATAGCATTTTTATATTGATCCATTTCAATTATGAATTTTTTATTTTTTTCTAATAGTCTTTTCAATTTTTCTTCATTTACAGGTTTTAGGAATTTATTTTGTTCATTAATATTTATTAATAATGTACCATCTATTTTTATGCTATTATCGCTCAGATTGTAATAATTATTTTCTAATAATAAATCTAACTTTTCTTTTGAAAATTTTATCTTTTCTCCATTTTCACTATAAACTTGTTGTTGTTTTTCATACCCCGCATTATCAAATTTTACAGTTTTAAATATTTTTCCACTTTCATAATAATATTTAAATGTTCCACTTTTTTTTCCATATGAAAATCTTCCCTCTATCAATATTTTTCCATATGTAGAAATTTCCTTATATGAGCCATGTAAATATCCATATTTCCAATTCTCTTCTGACAATATACTTCCATTTTCGTATGTGTTATTTATTCTTCCATTTTTTTCGGATGATGCAATTATTTTTTTCCCATCATTATAAGAATATTGTATTTTTATATCCTCATCTTCATTGATATATTCTCCATAGATTTTTCCTGATGGATAATATTCTTTTTCCATTCCTTTCTTTAAGCCGTTTTCATAATTTATTTCACTATAAAGAGTTCCATCCGGAAGATAATCTTTAAAGATTCCATTTAACAAACCAGTATTGAAATTAGCGGTACACATTATATTTCCATTTTCATAGTAAAATGTTTGTAAGCCATCTAATGTTCCATTTTTAAAATTTAATTCTGTTTCTAGATTTCCACTGGAATAATATGATTTATGTATTCCTTCTTTTAAGTTATTTATTTCTTTGCCATCTCTGATTATTCGACCGTTTGACATCAATTTTTGTATTTTTAGATTACCATCAATATCAAATTCTTCATATTCGCCATCTAGCATATCATTTTTATAATTTGCTTGTATTTTTATTTTTCCATCTTCATAATAAAATTTTTGTAAC
>JAITPM010000031.1 GCA_031289425.1 Fusobacteriaceae bacterium | reverse complement strand
TATTCCAATTCCAGACTCTGTTATATATTGATAATGTTCTTTTAATAAATTATTTTCACAAGTAATATCATCATCCAAATAGAGAATATAATCATATTTTGCATGTTGCCACCCGAAATTACGTGCTTCGGGCAATCCTCTGAAAGATGTAACATGATAATATCTTACAAAAGAATACTGCTTTTGATATTCCAAAATTTGTTTATCTTCTTTATCGGATTGATCAACAATCAAAATTTCAAAAGGATATTCAAATACCTGTTTTACCAAACAGTCTAATGTTTGTTTTAGAAAGTCTGTGCGATTTAATGTAGGGATAATGACAGAAATACCATTCATAATAATTTTAAAATTTATTATTTGTCACAAAACGCTGAATCCATGCAGATAAAGAATAAGAAACAAGGATATCTTTTTCAATAGAAACAATAGGTTTTTGTAAAAATTCAATAATTTTTTCAGGTGGTTCAGAAAAATCAATCACATAAATATTATCAGGATGATAATAATCGCGTTTTTTTACCATTGGATTAGTTGTTATAAGTTTTTTCTTGAAAAACAATGCCTCCATCTCCCTCTGCGTTATTCCGTATTGTCCTTTCAAGGGAATATCTAATATGGCATTAGCTTTTTGCAATTCGCTTAAAATTACCGAATAAGATATTTCCTCCTTCCCATGCCTTTCATCAACTATACAAATATGATTAGAAATACTCAGATTTTCCAACCATTCTTTTACCTTTAATATAGACAATAGTCGTCCTTTATCGTGTCCACAAAAATAAACATCATAATATATCTCTGTGCTTTCAGACATTAATAATGGAACATAGGCACATACCATAAAGGTTTTGTTATAATTAAGTTCATATTTTTTACATTCAGTCTCATCAAAACTCCAAACTTGCCAACCGCTCTGTTTATAATATTGATATGTTTTTTCATCTTTCTTATTCCAACTCCATATCACGAATCTTTTATCAGGGTAACAGCGCTTTATATAGACACACATAAACAAATCCATTGCCCACTCATGACAGATAATCAAATCAGCTTGTTCGATTGCTTTATAAGGAATATTATAGAAAAAATTGATAAAGCATTTTATTTTTACGAAACGAGTATAGTATAGTATAGTATAGTATAATTTATAAATCATCAAAGAACTACGAAGCATAGGTTTGAAAATTAACCAATCACATACGACTTTGGGAAGAAAATTATCATCTTTATTGCAAAGTAAAATCACTGATATACCGTTCATGTTTTTACGCACATTTAATATATAGACCTATAATCCGAAAAATAATGCTTCTTATTATAGGTAACTTGGTTATTTTATGTATTAATTTTTTGCAAAAAAAAATTTTTAATAACTTGGTATTTTGTAAACTTATCAAACCATTATTTTTCGCACAATTTATCAATTCAATACTGTCTTTAGCCGAAAATTGTTTTGTAGTTATTGTCATGCGTAAAATGGAAAAAAAGAAACAATATAAGTATTTTCTAACGATTAACCATTTATTTGGTGCATTATTTAATGTGAACTTTTTTATTTCCTCTATATAAATCATTGAAGAAATAAAAAAATTTTCTCTTTTGTTTTTAATGTCAAATTCATTTATTGTTGTTCTATAATAAAAATCTATTTGACCTAACTTAACTTCGTATTTTAAATCATATATCAATGCTCTTGTTGATAATTCAACATCAACCATTCTGTTATATCTTTCATTAAATCCACTAAGAGCTTCAATAGATATTCTTTTCCATAATATACAGGTGATTTGCCACGGAGTTGGATAAGTATGAATAATAAAATCTTTTAAATAATTGGCTTTTCTATGATTATATAGATATGGGATATTAACATCTTCGTTAATATTACTTATAAATCTTTTTGTATTTGGGAATACTACAAAATCAAAATTTTCATCAAAATGGTGTACTCTATTCATAAGACAATCAACAGAAATAATATCGTCACTATCAATAAATAAAAGATATTCGCCTTTTGAATTAAAAATTCCTTGATTGAGCATTTTGGCTTGTTTTCCCGAATTTTGCTCATTAACAATTAATTTGAATCGATTGTCATTTTCAATAAATTTTCTAACTACTGCTACTGTATTATCACGAGAACCATCATCAGCAATAACACATTCCCAATTCGGATATGTTTGATTTTTTATTGAGATTAATGTTTCAATAATGGTATATTCGCTATTAAAAGAAGTGACTATGCAGGAAATAAGAGAATTATTATTCATTTAAATTTTTCTTTATTGTTTTATTATATATTTTTTCTTATCAGCAAAGTATTTGATTCTAAACAAAATATACCTTGTTAATATCCAATACTTGGTTTTTATTGATAATTTTTTCTGTTCAAACCATATTTTGGTATATGTTTTCTTTATATTAGAATCTGTTATTTCATTCAATGTAAAAGTATAATTTTCATCAATTAGTTGATTTGCATATAAGTCCATATCTTCAATAGAAGAATGAGTACCGGAACCATCTCTTCCAAAGTTTCTGGTTTTTGTAATAGTAGGAAACATACAATTTTTATGTTCCAATAGACATTTACATGAAATCATTGTGTCAGAGATATAGGTGTCCTTTCCATAAACAATAACCAACAACATCCATAACTGCGATAATTTTTTGAACGCCAGTGTAATGACATTTTTAGTATTCAAAATTGTTTTAAGAGCCACCGAAAAGGATAAATCTGGTTTGAAATCATAGTATTTGTTTTTCCAGAATCCACAACCCCACGCATTAAATAGAGGCAGTTTTATACAAGAACCATTTACTTTTGGAAAATTCGCCACATGACGATACCCACACACTGCTATGATTTCATCATCTTTTTCATAGTAAGTCAGGCATTGATTCATGTAGGCTAAGAAATTTTTAGAAAACTCATTATCATCTTCAGAAAAAATGCATCGGTCGTAATGAGAAAAAATCAATTCCATAGCATCAATAAAATTTCTATATCCGCCATAGTTTGATTCTCGTTTGATCACTATAATCTTTTCAAACCCGCTAATGTCAGGCAAATAATTGACAATTTCATGATATCCCTCCCAATGTTCCTGCTTAGCCGGATAATCTAAAGCTATATGTACAATTGTCTTTTCAGCATCTCTGTTTTGAGCTAAAGATTCAATACATCTTTTGAAATGCTGAAATCTACACAATGTTATTATTAATACAGGTGCGTATTTTATTGATTTATCTTTAGAATTTTGTATCGCAATATCATTCATTTTAAAGGTTCTCATTTCGTTAATTTCATATCGAACCTGCACCTTGCATCGTGCATCCAATCAGGCAAGTCAATAATTTCAATTTTTGAAAAGCCAACATATTCCGACATTTTTACTAAATCATCTTTTACAAACCAAGTTCCAATAGCAGGAGTGTCTTTTTTCAGATTTTCAAAATACAAACTTTCATAATATTTTGTTGATGCAAAATTCCACAACTTCAATCTATCAGGGATACTACCAATATAAAAAACACCTTCTTGCTTTAAATTTGAATAAATTTTTTCAAGTAAAATCAACACTTCTTTTTCAGAAAAATATTGAATAGACCCCATAATAATAGCATGAGAGAAAATTTCGACAGAATCAAACTTATTTACATCCATTAATTTAGTTTCAATATTTCTTATCTTATAATTTTCAAGTTCATCAATCAGTATTTTTGAAATATCTACGGATAAAACTCTTTGAGCTATTTCAGAAATAGGTACTGAAAAGGTTCCATTTCCAGAACATAAATCCAATACGTTTGATTCCGAGTGTATATCCAACTGATACAAAACAAACTCTACCATTTGTTTCCATATATTTTTATCAATCGGTTTCCCATTTAAACTCCTCTGGACTTTTACTAAAGAAGATTCATTTTGTAAAATGGGATTATTATTCCAAAAAAAATTCCAATAATCAGACATAATTGTATCGATTTAAAATTTTCACATTGTCTTTATAAAGTACATTTTTTATTTTTTCTAAATTAAGCAAACTATTTCTTTGATCTATTGGTAAAAATGCGATATTCTCTGCATAAAAATATTCCAGACTGTTTTTATTACACCAATCAAATATGTTTGACCAATAGGTCGCTCCAAATATTTTGTTTTTAATTAGTTCTTGCTTCAAATTTTTCTGTCTTGAAAGAAAAGGATAAACCATAGGTATATCTTCGCCTTCTAACATGAAATTCAATTGATTTATATTTTTTAACCGATTGTCAAAATAGGCATAATTTTCTTTTCTAATCTCTTTTATCTTTTGATAATTGATGGATGATAAAATACTTTCTGTCAGAAAAGACATCTTCTTTATTGGTTGTCCGATTAAAGAAGTGTCATTCATTTTAAAATCATCGTATCCTGCCTCGGCATTGATGTCTATTCTTTTTAATAAATGAGCCATTCTTTCATAAGACAAATCTTGCTCGAACTCACAATTTAATACCTTATTCGTATATAAATAAGCACCATCCGCAACTCCAAAGAATTTTCGCGCAGAATAAAATGTATCTATGCCTTCTAACGGTTTTGCATAAAATGCTTGAGCATTATCAACAATTAGTCGACTTGAATAAATCGCCGCTAATCTTTCCACACAATTTTGTTTTAAACCAAAATAATTTGTATACAAAAACGCTTCATTATCCTCTAATGTTATATCTATCGCAGGTTCTAATTGCTCATTTATACGATAAAATTCATATTCTACATTACATTTTATCATGGGTTCTAAAATTACTTCACAAGTATAATAGGGAATATGTATCTTTTCATATTGTTTAGCTTTCAAAATATATTCCAAGCAATTCCGTGCTGTATTAAGTCGAATGGCATCTTTGTGATAATGCTCTCCACCACACAGTTCTAATTCAAAATATCCACCGATGGCATTCATAGACTATATCAATTCATAATTATTCAACATCGCATGAATCTCATCCACAGAATTAAACATCAATGTATCCAAAATCGAAAGATTAGGAATAAATTGATTTTCAAATTGCTCGTATTCTATAGGGCTTGACTTCAAAAAACTCAACTTTATATTATTGCGTTCAAAATTTCTCTTATCATATAAATCCATTCCGCCAATGGCATTAATATATTCGCTTGCATTCAGAACATAACAAATATTAATAACTTTTTCTTGAGCTTTTAGCAAACAGTTCTTCTCTTTAATGTCTGATGAATAAATAAACTGAGTATCAAAATTTAGATATTCAGCAATTTGAATCAGACTATTTCCAATAAATTTAGCTAAATTTTTATTTTCATAATTAATAATACTATCTATTATTGGAAAAATATCAGCAAAGAAAGGAGCCTTTTTGTATGCTAACTCTAATGTTTTTAATAGTTTAATCTGATTTTCAGCAACCCATATTTCATTTATTAATTTATTTGAACTTGCTCCTAAAAGAATAAGGTTAAACAAAAAATCTGCCCCATTTAATAAAATCCTATTCCTATTAATCCATCCTCCTTTAATAAATTGGACATCATCATAAATAATATATTTATCAACCGCCTTTATCAACTGAAAATAGCCAATATATGGTAAAAAATAGGGTTGCATAATGCCTAATTTCATAATTTTATTATTAATTTCAAGATTTTATTAATATCCCCATTATTCAAATCCGGATACATAGGCAAACAAATCACGCTATCAGCAATTTTTGTCGCCACAGGCAAATTTTTCGGTTTTGCCGAATCCAATCCTCTGTAAGTCGAAAAAGTACTAATCAACGGATAGAAATATCTTCTGCCAAATACGTTTTGCTCTTGCATCTTAAAATAGATTTCGTCGCGAGCCATTCCATACTTTTCAGCATCTACAAATATCGGGAAATAGGCATAATTATGACGAACATCCGGAATATCTCCTATAAAACTAATGCCATCTACATTTTTCAATGCTTCTCTGTATTGATTTGCAATTTGACGGCGTTTTTCAATTGCATTATCAACTTGTTTCAGATTCAACAAACCGTAAGCAGAACGGATTTCATCTAATTTTCCATTGATGCCCGGCGCTACAACGGTTGTTTCGCCTGCAAAACCAAAGTTTTTCAGATAATCAATTCGTTTTTTAGTCTGTTCGTCACGACAAACCAAAGCTCCTCCTTCGATGGTGTTGAATACTTTGGTCGCATGGAAACTTAATGTGGACATATCACCTGCTTCTAAAACGGATTTATTGTTTACAGTCACCCCAAAAGCATGAGCAGCATCATAAATCACCTTTAGCCCATATTTATCTGCAATTGACTGAATACGTTCCATATCGCAAGGATAACCATATACATGTACCGGCATAATAGCCGTAGTATGTGGAGTAATAGCGGCTTCTATTTTATCGGGATTAATGTTGCAAGTTATCGGGTCTATATCCACAAAAACAGGTTTAATTCCATTCCACCAAAGGGAATGAGTGGTTGCAACAAAACTAAAAGGTGTGGTAATAACTTCTCCTGTAATCCGTAAAGCCTGCAACGCCGTTATCAATGGGAGTGTTCCATTGGTAAAAAGACTGAGATATTTAACTCCCAGATAATCGCATAAGGCTTTTTCTAATTCTTGATGATAATAGCCATTATTTGTCAGCCATTTCTTATTCCAAATATCTTTCAAATAGGGGATAAACTCTTCTAAAGGAGGAAGTAAAGGAGAAGTAACTAAAATAGGATTTAGTTTATTCATTGTTTTCGTTTTTTTATATTATCGGTCACAGTTTTTTTCATTTCTAAATAATCGGAATTTTTTAGCTTTTCATAAGTACCAATCGTCAATATAGCACCCGTAATAATTTGCAATATCAATGTAAACCAGTCGTTAAAATGAAATAAAGTAATACTAAATACAACGGATGAAACACAAGCCGCAACCAGCAACAGAGGTAGCACATCGGCCAACTGTTCTTTTGCCGGATAGTTAACTAAATCAGCAGAATAATAGCTGTTCAAAAAATAAGAGATAATAGAGATTACAATATTTCCAATCAATAACGCTTCAACCCCCCACAAAATAGCAATAAAAATAAGAGGAACAGCTATAATTTTTTTCGCGATTTCCAGTTTAAGGCATAAATCAGATCTCCCTTTTACCGTGATAATGTTTAGATTGATTAGATGTAGTGGATAAAACATCATAGATAAACACAATAATTGCAAATAAGGAACGCACGGCAACCATTTTTCTCCAATGAGAATTATAACTAATGGCTTTGCAACAGCCGCTAAGCCCAACATCATTGTAAAAGTAAGCAACATCGTACTTTTAAGAATTTTACGATAACTTCTTTTTAATTGTACCATATTATCTTGAATAGATGCAAGTATAGGATAGGATACTCGTGTAATATTCGTTGAAAGCATTGACGAAAAAAGACCACTATAGGCTTCTGCTCGTGTATAGAACCCCAAAGTTGCTGGTGAAAAATATTTTCCAATAATTGGATAATAAATATTGTCATATATTGTGCTTATTAGCTTTGCTAATAAAAGTTTGGAACCAAATCCGAATAATTCCTTAAAACTTTTCATTGAAAAAAGCCATATTGGTCGCCAGTTACTTCGCAACCACAGAAATAGACATGTAAAGACAGCTACAACCACACCTCGCCAAACCAAACTCCAAACACCCATCCCTTGATAGGCTAAAATAATGGCAATAACTCCTGCGATAATCGAAGAAGATACGCTTATTTTTGCTTGAGCTTTAAAATTGATATTTTTACTCAATAAAACACGTTGAACAAGTGCAATAGCATTAATAATCAATGATAAACAGCTTATTTTTATAATATTAACCAAACGTGGTTCTTCAAAAAATCGAGCAATGAATGGCGCTGCAAAAAACAAAATGCAATATGCTGATATACTAACAAATAAATTAAAATAAAAAGCAGTACTGTAATCAATCTCCGTACAATCTTTTTTCTGTATCAAGGCTGAGCTAAAACCACTATCAACAAACGAAACTGCAATTGCCGTAAAAATGGAAATCATTCCTAAGATGCCAAATTCCGCAGGTTCGATCAATCGGGCAAGAACAATACCTACTAAAAAAGTAACTCCTTGATTGGCAAAATTGTCTATAAAACTCCAAGTGAGTCCGTGTATGGTTTTTTGTTTTAAATTTGTCATTAATCTGCTATGATATTAATCTAAGTTTCACTATCCCAAATTCATCTTCTATTGTGTTGCTTTTCCACATTTTTAATTCTGATATTATTAATTTAGAGGCTCACCACATTCCGGAACGTCTATCAAAGAATCCGGAACGCCTATCAAAGAAAGCGGAACGTCTATCAAAGAACCCGGAACGTCTATCAAAGAAGCGGTTAACAAAACACCATTGACAAGAGGGATTTTTGACCCTTTAATTTCCCTCCCGTCCGGTGTCTTATTTGAAAGAATT
>JAITPM010000016.1 GCA_031289425.1 Fusobacteriaceae bacterium | reverse complement strand
GGATTATCAATGCTTAAAACACTACCATTAGACATATTTATTTTATATTCAACAGATGGCGTGGTAGAGATCAAGTCCAAATTGTATTCTCGGCGCAATCTTTCTACTATTATTTCCATATGCAAGAGGCCTAAAAATCCACATCTAAAACCAAATCCCAGAGCTAGAGATGTTTCTGGGCCATACGTGAGTGAAGCATCATTTAATTGTAATTTTTCTAGAGCTTCTCTCAAGTCTATATAGTCATCAGTATATAGAGGATATATACCGGCAAATACCATTGATTGAGCAGGCTTAAATCCTTCTAGGGGAAACATGCAAGGCTTATCAGCGTTGGTGATAGTGTCCCCAACCCTTGTATCATGGATTGATTTGACTCCTGATATTATATATCCCACTGAACCACTAGATAATTCGGCAGTTGCTTTCATTGCGGGAGAAAATATCCCGACTTCTAATACATCAAATACTTTTTCTGTAGACCAAATTTTTATTCTGTCTCCTTTTTTGATTTTTCCATCCAAAATTTTTACATAAGTAATAACACCTCTGTAATCATCAAATAAAGAATCAAATATCAAGGCTTGCAATGAGGTTTCCTCATCATAATTGGGAGCAGGAATAAATTTTACGATAGCTTCTAGTAATTCTTCTATACCGGCGCCGGTTTTTCCAGAGCATAATATAGCATTGTCTGAAGGAAGACCTATTATATCTTCGACTTCTTTTTTTACTTTATCAATATCGGCAGACGGTAAATCAATTTTGTTGATTACGGGGACTATTTCTAGATTTTGGTCTATTGCCAGATATACGTTGGCCAGAGTCTGAGCTTCTACTCCTTGTGCCGCATCTATCACAAGCAGAGCACCTTCACAGGCGCTGAGAGACCTCGATACTTCATATATGAAGTCTACATGTCCCGGAGTATCTATCAGATTTAATTCATAATTATTACCATCTTTCGCATTATAAAAAAGGGTAACAGCCTGGGCTTTTATGGTAATCCCTTTTTCTCTTTCCAGATCCATGGAATCTAAAAGTTGTTCCTTCATATCACGTACAGCTACCGTTCCGGTAAATTCTATCAATCTATCGGCAATAGTAGATTTGCCATGGTCTATATGAGCGATTATAGAAAAATTTCGTTTATATTGTTGTTGCATTTGTTCCTCCTAAAATCAGAGTAAAGATATCATTCATATTATTATATATGGTTTTTGGGAGTAAAGTCAATATTAAAATTTTTTATGGGGCTGTAGCATGAAAAAAGTGGCGGTGTTGGGTATGATAATAGGGGTTTTGTTAAAATCTATAATAATGTGATTTTTACCACATAAATATATATAATAATGTGATTTTAATCACATAAATATGTATAATAATGTGATTAAGCTTGACTTCTTAGTTTATATGATTTATAATAAAAATATAATTTTTAAAATTATCTGATTAAGGTGGTGGCTTGTACCATGGAAAGGCTCATAATAAATGATTTGCTCAAATGGAAAGAATCTAAATACCGTAAACCACTCATTCTGAAAGGGGTGCGCCAAGTCGGTAAAACTTGGGCATTGAAAGAATTTGGTAGACGTTATTATAAAAATACCTCATATTTTAATTTTGATGAAAATCCTGAATACAAACAATTTTTTGAAACTACAAAAGATATTAAAAGAATACTAGAAAATCTGATGCTTGCAAGTGGTGGAAAAATACTACCTTTTGAATCTCTTATAATTTTTGATGAAGTACAAGATTGTCCCAATGTCATAAATACTATGAAGTACTTCTATGAAAATGCAAAAGAATATCATATTGTCTGTGCCGGTTCTTTACTGGGTATTTCGCTTGCAAAACCATCTTCTTTTCCGGTGGGAATGGTAGATTTTATGTCGATTTATCCTATGACTTTCACTGAGTTCTTGAGGGCTAATGGCAATGAAAATCTTATAAATTATTTGAATTCAATCAATAAAATTGAGTCGATTCCGGATGTTTTTTTTAATTCATTATATGAAAAACTAAAAATGTATTATATCACTGGAGGAATGCCGGAACCGGTCAAAATGTGGACTCAGGAGCATGATGTGGAGATGATGCAAAGAGCACTTTCCAATATAATAGAAGCTTATGAGAGAGATTTTGCGAAGCATCCGGAACCAAAAGAATATCCAAAAATATCATTGATTTGGAAATCTATACCATCACAACTCAGTAGAGAAAATAAAAAATTTATTTATAAGGCCGCTAAAGAAGGAGCAAGGGCAAGAGAATATGAGGATGCGCTGCAATGGTTAGTAAATGCTGAATTAGTCAGTAAAATTTTCCGTAGTACTGCTCCGGAATTGCCGATTGCGGCCTATGATGATATATCTGCATTCAAATTATATTTGGTAGATGTAGGACTACTTCGTCGCTTGGCAATGCTCGCTCCATCAGCTTTTGGGGAAGGTAATCGCCTGTTTACAGAATT
Organism: Fusobacteriaceae bacterium; assembly: GCA_031289425.1. Taxonomy (GTDB): domain Bacteria; phylum Fusobacteriota; class Fusobacteriia; order Fusobacteriales; family Fusobacteriaceae; genus JAISST01. The sequence goes on along the minus strand of JAITPM010000016.1, from coordinate 9,261 downwards.
CAAAGGAGCATTTTCTGAAAATTATGTATTGCAAGCCCTAAAAAAACAATTCGAGGGGGCGCCACGATATTGGTCTGTTGATAATCCTCGATATGAGGTAGATTTTCTCATTCAGTATGAGAACGATATTATTCCTATTGAGGTAAAATCCGAAGATAATGTCAAGAGTGCAAGCTTAAAAAAATTTAAAGATAAATTTAATGATAAAATTAGATTGCGAGTTCGTTTTTCTTTGAATAATTTGAGATTGGATGATGATTTGTTAAATATACCATTATTTATGGCGGATTATGCGTATAAATTAATTGGAATGGCTTTGAGGGTGAGGGACAGAGAGAAGAAATGAAATAAAAGAAGAAAAATTGTTAAAATTAGGTTTTTATGATATAGTATAGGTATAAAAAGAGAAAATTATGGGAGAAATAAATCTATAATTGACGAAACTTTAATAAATGAAAATTTATAATTTTCTTTATTTATAATAATGGGGGGATGTTATGAAAATGAAATGGTGTATACTAATAATATAAGGATTTGCTTATTAAATAATCTTCTGTTTATGGAGCAGTGTAAAACCAATTTTTATCTTCTGTTTACGGAACAGTGTAAAATCGAATTAATAATGAGATAGAGAAAGATATCTTTCTCTATTTTTTTAAATTATGCAAAATTTATAAAAAAACTATATTATGTCTAAGATTACTCAAAGTAAAATTTAGGTTTTTATTTTTGCATATTTACAATAAAAAGAAATGGAAATATTCTGTAAAATATGTTATAAATATATAAACACATATTTTTTATTAATATTAAATAAATAAAAACATTTATATAAAACTTAAAAAGGAAGTGATATTATGTTAAAAATTAAGCACATAGCACATTCATGTTTTGTTATTGAAAATGGTAAAGAAAAATTAATCATTGATCCTTTTGATAATAGTATTGGGTATGACCCGATAAAAGAAACAGTAAATTATATATTATCAAGTCATGCGCATCATGATCATAATTATATTGAAAATATAACATTAAACAAAAATTCCGGGACATTTAAAATAGAAACAGTAAAAAGTTATCATGATGAGGAAAAGGGAGCTATAAGGGGAGAGAATACGATACATATTATAGATACAGGAGACGTAAAAATAGCTCATCTAGGCGATTTGGGGCATGTTCTTACAGATGAGCAATTAGAACATATGAAAGATATAGATGTTCTTCTGATTCCTGTGGGTGGTAATTACACAATTGATTATAAAAATGCTCTTGTAGTGGTAGACCAAATAAATCCGAAAACGATTATTCCAATGCACTATAAGACTAGTAAATCAAAGATAGATATAGATTTTCCTGATAATTTTTTAAATGGGATAGAAAAATCATATGAAATTGTAAAAATAAATAAGGATGAAATTGAATATAAAAAATCAGATAAGAATATAGTTTTTATAATATAAAGGTTTATTTACCTCTGGCAGAAATAACATTCCAGAGGTTTTATTCTTAGTATAAATTTCTAGTATTTGTTTTCTTTAACTGTTTTCCTCAACAGCTATATCATTGAAATACCTACAATAATAATCATATACATGTTTTTCAAAACAGACAAAAATAACCTCGTCTAAATTGCTTTCAATATTTTTGCAATAATTTATTACAGTATCAATAGCTATCTTGGTTCCTACCTCTAATGGACATCTATATGCTCCCATACCTAAGCATGGGAAAGCTATGCTTTTGATATCGTAGTCCTCTGCTAATGATAGACTATTTTTATAACAATTTTCTAATAATTTTTCTTTGTTTTGCACCGTAGCAGAATCCCATATTGGAGCGACTGTATGTATAATATATTTTGCAGGGAAATTATAAGCATCTGTAATCTTTGCTTCTCCGACACCACATCCGTTTAATTCTCTACATTTTTCCAAAAGTTCTACTCCGGCAGCTCTATGTATGGCTCCATCTACCCCACCACCACCTAAGAGAGATGTACGAGCAGCATTTACTACTGCATCTGCCGAAGTGCTGGTTATATCACCATTTATTATTCTTAAATTTATATTAGATTTGAATATATTATTGTTGTTGCCGAACGTACATGATAATTTATTTAACAAAACATCAAATTTAGCACATAATTCTTTTAAATAATTATATTTTATAAGATCAATCTTCCATTCAGAAAGTATATTTCTTATACCATATAAAATACCAGCAAGTCCACCTGTACATGCTCCTACTGTGTCAGTATCTTCGCCCAAATTAACAGCTAATACTACGGCCTGATTATATGAGTTAGAATTTAGTATAGCCCACAAAGTTGCTTCTAGGGTATCTACAACGTAACCACTGGATTTTATTTCATTTAATTTTAAATCTTTTATATTGTTTTTTAGAATTCTATTATATCTGGTAACTGTATCTGGTGAAAAATAAGAATAATCTTCATTTTTAATTTTATCGTAGGCATCTTCTTTAGTTGCTCCGGAAAGTAGTTCAATTGCATAGAGTGTATAGATATAACAAGCTAGTACGCTTATTTCATGTCTATGCGTAATAGAAGAAACTAGTTTGACACCATCTAATATCACATTTTTTTTAGATTTTTTAGCATAAAAATAATAAGCCAAGGGTAAAATCCGCATAAGGGAACCATTGCCATTGTCAAACTCTTTATCTCCTCCAGATTTTTGGGCACTGATGCCATCGGTCGAATATCGTCTCAACGAAATTATTGTGGTTCTTCCTATATCAAACAAAATACCTGTAGCAGTGTAATTGGCGTTATCTACCCAATCCATAAATTTATCTGCTATATCAGACTCATCAATTCTTCCTTTAGAAATAAGAGAATCTATTGTTGCTATCGTCATAGAGGAATCATCTGACCAAGTTCCCTTTGGAACATTGTGACTTCCAAAACCTACCATATGCACTACGGGTTTTTTCAAAAGCTCATCCCTTGTACAAAATTCTACGGGTACACCTAAAGCATCTCCTATAATAAGTCCGATAATTCCATTTTTTGAATTTAGCATATGATTTGCCTCCTATTTTTTAATCAATCGGATTGCCTTAATACATATTATCATATTTTAGCTATATTTTCATATTAAAATTTTAAATATAAAGAGCATAAAATTTTATCTATACATACACATACAAAGTATTGACAATGCACATAAATTTGCTTATAATATTCTTAAGAGGTGGTTTTTATGACTGAAAAAACAAATGTAACTTTTAGAATTGATAAAAAACTAAAAAGTGAAGCAGAAGAGTTATTTGAAAATTTAGGGTTTAATATGTCAACAGCATTTATAACTTTTATTAAAAAATCTGTTCGAGAACAGAGAATACCTTTTGATGTTTCGTTGGGTAAAATTACTAAGAAAGAGACACTAGAAGCGATAGAAGAAGGGAAAAGGATAAAGGAAAACCCTTAAGTACTTGATTTATAACAAGTTTTATGATTATTTCGCATTGATTTTAAATTCAAAAAATTTAAATAAATTTAAATTATGACTATTCTTAAAAAAAATAAATTATGCTATAATAGGATGTAGATAAATAGAAAAGTAGTTTATAAATATTATGTAATGAATTATTATCAAAAAAGAGATGGGCATGGAATATAATATTATAGTAGAAAGAAAAAAAATGAAAAATATTATAATAAGAATAACTAAGCGAGGGAAAATAAAAGTATTAGCCCCTAGTTATACATCTGATAAAGAAATCAGTGAAGCTGTCATGAGTATTAAGGAGTGGATAGATACAACTCTTGAAAAAGTACTAAATAATCTAAAAGAAAATAAAATGACATTTGAAAATGGAGATATTATCTATATATTAGGAAAGCCATATAAATTGCAGATAGTGATGTCTTCTCAAAATAAAGTGGAATTGGATGATTACAATGAAAATAGCAGATATTTGTTTTTATATGTAAATATGAATAATAATATTGATATCAAAAAAGATATAATTTACGATTGGCTAAAAAAAGAACTATTTTCCATTTTGGTTGATTTGAATAAAAAATATGGTGAAATTACAGGATTTTATCCAAAGGAATTTAAGATAAGAGATATGAAATCTCTGTGGGGCTCATGTAATGTGAGGACGAGAAAAATTACCTATAATCTTCATCTTATAGAAAAACCTATAGAAGCTATTGAATATGTAGTACTTCATGAGATTTCCCATATACCTCATCCGAATCATCAGAAAGAATTTTGGAATTTTGTGGGAAAATATATGCCAAATTGGAAAGAAAGAAAGAATATGCTCAAAAAAAATGATTAGGAGAAAAACATGAAAATAAAAAGAATGGATGAAAATGTAATAAGGAATATAAAAAATAAATCTAAAAACAGGAGCATTTTTTCTATTATTTTTTCATATATACTAAAACTTATAATAGCATTTATATTATTAATCGTATTTGCAATATTTGCAGCTCCTAAAATATTTAATGAGCAAATAGAAGTATCAAAATATAATATCATTACAGAGAAACATCTCGCTGCTCCATTAAAAATAGCAGTAATAGCAGATTTACATGGGGCATATTATGGAGATGGGCAGGAAGAATTGCTTTCAAAAATAAAAAATGAAAGCCCTGATTTTGTAGTGTTAGCTGGAGATATCGTAGATGATAAGACACCGGATGAGGGGTCATTTATACTTATGAATGGATTGAAGGATGATAATTACCCAATGTATTATGTGAGTGGAAATCATGAATATTGGACGAAAAGAATAGAAAAAGTAAAGGATGAAATTATGGCCCTCGGAATAAAAGTTTTGGAAGGTCATACTGTAGTTTACACCAGAGAAATAGAAGAAAATGTCGACAATATAAATATTTCCGGGATAGATGACCCGGAAGATCCCTATGAAAATACAGTATTTCAATTAAAAAGAGCCTATTCTGAAATTGAAGAAATTGATAACTATAAAATTTTAATTGCTCACAGACCGGAACTTATAGAAGAATATCTGGAATACCCATATGATTTAATCATATCCGGTCATGCTCATGGAGGGCAATGGAGAATACCACATATATTGGAACGAGGTTTTTTTGCTCCGAATCAAGGATTTTTCCCTAAGTATACCCAAGGTGAAACGAAGTATGGGAATACTACCCATATAATAAGTAGGGGACTTTCCAGTAGGCAAGATATAGATATCCCCCGAGTATTCAATAGACCTGAATTGGTAATCATAGAAATATCATCAGAAAATAATTGATAAATGGGCACTATTTTGTAGGTAATATTTTTTCCTGGCAATAGAGGATAGTAGTACTTCTTATTTGTTCGACTGTTTCTTTTAATGCCGGATTTAGCTCAAGTATCTTTTCTGTTATTTGTTCTATATATTTTTGCTCCAAAATGATTTTAAATGATTCTTTAAAATTAACATCAAATATAAAACCTAAAAATGTTAAAATTACATCAAGCTTATTTCTTCTGTGATTTCTATTGATTGATTCATATGAGAATAAGGACTTTAGCACATCTTCAGAAATGCTCATGTGAGAAATCTCATTTCTGTCCAAATTTGTTATAGTTATGAGGTCTTCATTAAGAATAACCCTAAAAATATCCAGTTTATCAGCGTCTCTTATTAATCTCTCATGGAGCAGAGTTCTTTCATCTACACCGGTTGCGTCTAATATGAAGTCACTATGATATTTTATAGCATTATATATGATATTTTTTTTTGTTTCATCTTTGGTAATGTTATCAATCAAATTATCTTCAAAGAGAATTTTTATACTATATTTAGCATGAGAAAAATTTCTGTCATCAAAACTATTGAATAATCTTACTTGCTCAAATCTTCCTATATCATGTAAAAGGCCTATTACTTGGGCTAGCTCTATGTCATCCGGTGATAATCCGAGACTTATCGCAATTCTCTCTGCAATATCCATAACATGATAAGTATGAACAGCTTTTAATTTTATTTTGACTTGATTTAAATCATAATTTTTAATATAATTTGTAAATAGATGTTGTGTATTTTCTAAAATATTCATTTCATCACCGTTTTATACAAAATTTTATAAGAGGGAGTTATTAAAAATGACTAAATTACAGGCAAGAAATTTATCCTTACTTTTCATGACATCACTTATATGGGGAATAGCGTTTGTTGTGCAGAGCGTAGCAATGGACTATATAAAACCATATACTTATATATTTTCTCGTTCGATCATTGGTGGACTGTTTCTGATTCCATTTGTTATGATAATGAGTAAGAGAGAAAAAAATATTAATTATGAGTCCTATGAAAAAAATGATACCATAAATTTCAAATTTAGTAAAACACTTTTTATTGGTGGAGCATTATGTGGAATTATTCTATTCGTAGCGAGTGCATTTCAACAAATAGGAATACTTACCACAACTCCAGGGAAAGCAGGATTTATAACAGCATTTTATATAATAATAGTACCTGTTTTAGGAATATTTTTAAAGAAAAAAACTACTATATTTTTGTGGATAGGGGTAGGAATAGCTCTTGTAGGGCTTTATTTTTTATGTATGTCAGAAAGTCTAGCTATAAAAACAGGAGATATATTAGTATTCATATGTGCATTTATTTTTTCTCTGCATATATTGGTGATAGATTATTTCACAGTTCGTGTGGATGGATTAAAAATGGCCTGTATACAACTTTGGGTTTGCGGACTAATAGGGCTTTTTATGATGCTTATATTTGAGACTCCTTCTCTCAAAAACATCCTTATGGCGTGGAAACCGATACTATATGGAGGAATGTTATCAAGTGGGGTAGCTTATACGTTTCAAATAATCGGACAAAAGGATATAAACCCTACGGTAGCATCACTCGTTTTGAGTTTTGAGTCTGTATTTGCGGTTATATCAGGGGCAATTATTTTGAAGCAAATAATGACTTCCAGAGAGACTATCGGATGTGTACTTATGTTTGGAGCTATAATATTGGCTCAGATACCGAGTAAGACAAAAGATTAAGAAAGATTGATATTGAAATAAAAAATAATACGGGGATATTTATATCCCCGTATTATTTTTATTTTTTCTTATTTTTATCAATAGCTTCCCAAAGTCCATTCAAATAAGTAAGTCCAAGGGCTCTATCATACAATCCATATCCGGGTCTTCCGATTTCATCCCAAATCATTCTTCCGTGGTCAGGTCTGATATATCCATCAAAACCAGTCTCATAGAGAGCTAACATAATTTCATACATATCCAAACTTCCTTCAGAAGATAAATGAGATGCCTCTCTGAAATGTTTTGGGCCTATGAATTTTACATTACGAACATGAGTACAAGCTATGCGGTCTAATTCTCCAAAATGGCGAATGATGCTAGGTACATCATTATCAGGATTGGAACCCAGAGAACCTGTGCACAGACAAAGGGCATTTGCAGGGCTATCTACTAATTTTATTATTTTATCAAAATGTTCTTTCTTATGAGCAATCCTAGGTAATCCGAATATAGGCCATGCAGGGTCATCAGGATGAACAGCCATGCGTACACCTAATTTTTCACAAGTAGGTATTATTTTTTCTAAGAAATATTTATAATTTTCCAACAACTTATCAGTGGAGATACCTTTATATACATCAAGAACACGTTCCAATTCTCTCAAACGTTCCGGTTCCCAACCAGGAAGAGAGAAACCATTGGAATTTTTGGTAGTTTCTTCTACTAATTTTAATGGAGTCATATCTTGTAATTCGTTATCGTCATAATATAGTACATTTGAGCCATCTTCGATTACGTGAGCCAAATCAGTTCTTAACCAGTCAAATACAGGCATGAAATTGTAAACTATTACTTTTATACCATTAGCTGCAAGATTTTCTATAGTAGTAATATAATTTTCTATATATTTATCACGTGATGGAGTACCCATTTTAATATCTTCATGAACATTTACACTTTCGATTACTTCTACTTCGAGACCTGCTGCATGGACATTATCCACATACTTTTTTATTATATCTTTAGGCCATATTTCACCAGCGGCATATTGATCCAAAACTCCCATAAGACCTGTGCAGCCTGGAATTTGCTTTATTTGCTTTAATGTAACACTATCGCTTGATTCACCGTACCAACGAAATGTCATTTTCATAATATTATACCTCCGTTTTTTATGTTAAATTTCTTAGATTTAAATATTATAACATATTTTTTAAAACTTTTAAATTTAATCAAAATCCAAAATTATTTTCATTGTGTTTTCCGGATCTTTTTTTATTTGGGCGAAAGCTTTTTCTATATCTGTAAAATGAAAATGGTGAGTTATAATTTTTGTAGGGTCTAATTTGTCCTCTTGAAACCATTTAATTATTTCAGGGAACTTGTTATTATTCAAACGGGAACCTCGTATATCCAGCTCACGACTCGTAATAGTAAACTCTGATATCTGTGCCACAGCATCATGAAAGCCCATGGTAACGACAACACCCGCAGGTCTTACTCCGAGAGCTGCTTGCTTTAGAGATACACCTACGCAAGCCGCATCTATAGCGACATCCGCTCCGATTCCGTTAGTTAATTCTTTCACTTTACTTACGACATCTTCATTTTTAGAATTTATCACATGAGCAGCTCCAAATTCTGTCGCTTTCTTTAACCTGTCTTCGATAATATCGGTCATGATACATTTAGCACCTATTATATTGCATACTTGAAGTATAGTTAAGGCTATCTGACCACTTCCGCATATTAGTACAATGTCATCTTTTTCTATACCGCCACGGTCTACTACCTGTGCGGCTACCGTATAAGCTTCGATTACTGCCGCTTTTTCCCAAGAAAGGGTAGGGTCTAATTTAAATATATTTTTTGATGGAACTTTTACATATTCCCTATATCCTCCATCTAGATGTACTCCCATAACTTTAAGGTTTGCGCAGACGTTTCCACGTCCTTTTTGGCATATACGGCATACTCCGCAGTTAAATACTGGGTTGGTAGTGACATGGTCGCCAATTTTTAAATTTTGTACATCTTCTCCTAATTCTATTATTTCGCCCGCAAATTCATGCCCTATTACTCTAGGGTAGGTGGCAACAGGAGAAGTGCCTCCGAATATGCTTACATCAGAGCCACATATTCCGGCAGATTTAACTTTTAAAATAACGTCATCTTTTGCTTCTATTTTTGGCATCGGATCATTTTCGATTTTGATAGAATTTGGAGTAACAACTCTTATAACTTTCATAGATTTCCTCCT
>JAITPM010000114.1 GCA_031289425.1 Fusobacteriaceae bacterium | reverse complement strand
CCGGAATAAGATTGTTTGCTAAGGTAATATCTATAGATAAGAAAAAATTACTACCTGTAATATTGGTATTGTCATTAGTAGGGTCTTATTCTATAAATGGAAATATGTTTGATGCAGGATTGGCTATCGCAATGGGTATGGTAGGATATTTGATGCAAAAATATGAATTTCCACTTTCTCCAATATTGTTGGCACTTATATTAGGGCCAATGTCTGAAAGTAATCTAAGACGTATGATGCAAATAGATAACGGAAAATTCTATTTATTATTTACAAGACCTATATGTGTGATATTGACAGTACTTGCTATAGGGTCTTTGGTAAGTTCCGTAATCAACCAAAGAAAGATAGAAAAAAGAGAGAGAGAAAATTTAGCTAATCAGCATGATTAAAATAAATGAATAAGAATTTTATTTAAAATGAAATAGAAAGGAAAGATTATGAAAAAAATAAACAAAAAAATAAATAAAAAAACAGTAAAAAAATAAATAAAAGAAAAATAATAGGGTTGATAAAATGATGGATTATATTAATAAAAAAATGAAAAGCGAAAAAGTAGATACAGGTATAGTAATGATAGATGATTTTAAATATAGAAACAGAGAGGATATGGTATACGAGGCTCTAAAGAAAAATATTTTGGAACTGGTATTAAAGCCGGGACAAGTAGTGAGTGAAGCTGAAGTATGTCAAATGTTTGGTGTGTCTAGAACTCCTGTCAGAAATTCTCTGAGAATTTTGGCAGAAAAAGGTTACGTAGATATTATTCCTTATAGAGGAATATATATTAAATTGCTTAGTTTAAAGAATATAAAACAGATGATTTATATGAGGTATGCAGTCGAAGCTATGGTTCTGGAAGATTTTATAAATAATGATAATAAAATTGTACTGGAAGATATAAATTATATGATAAGAAAACAAGAAGCATTGATTGTTACAAAAAATTTCAAACCGGAACAATTTTACAGAGTTGACGTGCAAATTCATGGATTGTGGTTTGAAGCTGAGAACAGATCGAAATTATGGGAGATGTTTCAGTTTGATCATTTGCATTATACTAGATTCAAAATGCTTGATTTTATAACAGAGACTGATTTTACCAGGATAATAAAAGAGCATAAAAATATTGTAAATTTAATAGAAAAAAAAGATATTAAAAAATTGAGACATACCTTAAAAGATCATTTGTATTACAGTATGAAACGTATGAGGCATGCAATTGATGTGGATTATAGAGATTACTTTGAAGAGGAATCTGATGAGGGTAAATTTGATATTTGATTGGAAATTATAGTGATTTTCTGGATATTAAATATCGCAAACATTAAGGAATATAAACATATATAAATGATAAATAGAAAAGGAGTATGATTTAAAATGGGAAAATTTGATATTTGTTCATTTTCGTTAAATGATAAAATCGCTTTGGTAACAGGGGCTTCTTATGGAATAGGATTCGCAATAGCAAGTGGATTTGCAAGTGTTGGAGCTAGGATAGTTTTTAATGATATCAATCAAGAATTGGTAGATATGGGGTTGAAAGCATACAAGGAATTGGGAATAGACGCCTATGGATATGTATGTGATGTGACTGATGAAAAAGCTGTGTATGAATTGATTGATAAAATAGAAAAAGAAGTTGGCACTATTGATATTCTTGTAAATAACGCCGGAATAATTAAACGTATCCCTATGTGTGATATGACAGCAAGTGATTTTAGAAAAGTGATAGATGTAGATTTAAATGCACCTTTTATTGTATCTAAGGCTGTTATACCAAGCATGATAAAAAAAGGGCATGGAAAAATAATCAATATTTGTTCTATGATGTCAGAATTAGGCCGGGAAACTGTAAGCGCTTATGCGGCAGCAAAGGGTGGGCTGAAAATGCTTACCAGAAATATTTGTAGTGAATATGGAGAATATAACATTCAATGCAATGGAATAGGACCGGGATATATTTCTACTCCACAGACTGCACCACTCAGAGAGAAACAGGCGGATGGCTCAAGACATCCATTTGATAGCTTTATAATAGCTAAAACTCCTGCAGCCAGATGGGGAGAAACTGATGACCTGATAGGACCGACAATATTCCTAGCTAGTGATGCAAGTAATTTTGTGAACGGGCATATATTATATGTTGATGGAGGAATACTTGCGTATATCGGAAAACAACCTAAATAATAATATAGATAAAAAATCTACTAAAGTTTTGACTTTTTAGTAGATTTTTTTTATTATATAATATAATTTGAAATGATAAGTAATTTATGATAAAATGTTTATGAAAAGATTATCTGTACACACGGGAGATAAAATATGAAAAAATTAATTGTTTTGATAGTTGTTCTATTGTCTAGTGTTCTTTTGGCAACTGCTGTTAAAATATCTGAACTAGAAGCAAGGGATGATGGACTTACATATTATGAAAATACTCAAAACCTTTTTACAGGATTAGCAAAAGATTATTATAATAATGGAAAATTAAAAGCTGACTTACATTTTGAAAAGGGAAAATTTGACGGCCTCACAAGGACTTATTATGAGAATGGGAAAACACAAGGTGAGATTTATTATACAAATGGAATTGTAGACGGACCTATAAAGGAATTCTTTCAAAATGGAAATGTGAAAGCTGAGAGGACATATAAAGCCGGCAAAAAAAATGGGATTTCGAAAACTTATTATGAAAATGGAAAATTACAATCTATAACGACATATCAAAATGACAAAAGAACAGGCTCTGAAAAAAATTATAATAAAGATGGAAAATTGGAATCGGAGCTCAATTATAGTGCTGATAAATTGAATGGAATTATAAAAAGATACTATAAAAATGGAAAATTGGCTTCGGAAATAACTTATGTAGCTGGGAAAGCCAATGGAAAAGGGAAACAATACTATGAAGATGGGAGAGAAAAATCTTCTGCCGGAGGATTCCAAAGTTTAAAAACGAGCAATAAACCAGATAAAGAAATTTCTCTAGGTGAATTGGACAAAATAGAGGAAAAAACGGATATAGTTAAAAAAGTAAATACGAATGCTAAAACTCCAAAAAAAGAAGATACAAAAAAGAATAATACTAAAAATGTAAAGAAAAAATGAGAAAAAAATAAAAAATAAAAAAAATTAAGAGATAAATACTAGTCTGGAGGAAAAAATAAATGAAAAAGATTTTAGGGATATTGATGATAGTAAGTTTAGGGGTGCTAGCCACTACTATAGACTCGTCAAAATTGGAAAAAAAAGACAATGTTTGGTATAATACAACAAAAAATGTTCCATTTACAGGAATAGCTAAAGGTTATTACAAAGATGGAAATATTAGGACAGAAGTGTCATTCAAAGATGGAAAAATGTCGGGTATATCAAAGGGATACTATACAAATGGTAAATTGCGATCTGAGGGAAATTTTGAAAACGATAAAAAAATTGGTACGTGGAAACATTACTATGAGAATAGTACTATACAAATGTTGGAAGAATATGATGGGAATAAATGTGTAATAAAAGAATATTATTCAAATGGAATGATATTAAGAGAAAGTAATGTAGATGGTGAAAAATTAAGTGGCCCTTATAGAGAATATTATGAAAATGGTAAATTAAAAAGTGAATTTGCTTATGTAAATGATATGGTAGAAGGGTTGGAAATAAAATATTATGAAGATGGGAAGAAAAAATCTGAATATGCTTATTCTAAAGATATGAGAAATGGTAAGGGAGTAGAATATCACAAAAATGGCAAAGTTTCCATTGAAACTAATTATAAGAATGATGCTAAAGATGGTCTTTATAAAGAATATTATGAAAATGGTAATTTGCTTGGGGAAGTTAATTTTGAAAACAATAAAAAAAATAGTACGTTCAAACAATATTATGACGACGGTAAATTATGGTTAGAAGCGACTTTTAAGGATGATCTTAGAGAAGGCGTAATGAAGGAATATCACAAAAACGGGAAAATAAAAGTAGAGTGTACTTTTATAAACGACCAATTAAATGGGAAAGCAGTAGAGTATAGTGATGATGGGAAAGTTTTATCAAGTAATGAATTTAAGGATGATGTTCCTGTTATAAATAATTAATTGTTTTATATTTTCAAAATAAATAACTAGTTTAAATAGGTGAGATTATGAAAAAAATTCTGATTCTATTTTTATTTATAATATCTGTATTTACATATTCAACAGAAATAGATAGATCTAATATTATAGAAAAAAAAGGAGTCTTTTATGAAAAATCATCCAATAAACCATTTACAGGAAAAATCAAAGGATTTTATGAAAATGGTAAAATGGAAACAGAAGGAACTTTTTTAAAAGGTATTCCAAATGGTCAATTCAAGAGTTATTATGAAAATAAACGACTTGAAAAAGAATTGTGGTACGAAAAAGGTAAAAAAGAAGGATTATCCAAATTATACTATAGAAATGGGAAATTGAAAAAAAATGTTACTTATAAAAATGGAGTTTTGGATGGAATCGTAAGTGATTATTACGAAAATGGAGTAATACAATCAGAAATTCCATATAAAAAAGATAAAAAAAATGGAGAAGCTATAGTATATAATAAAAATGGTAACATTATAAGTAGAATATTTTATAAAAATGATAAAATAAATGGTACATTAAAAAAAATTTATGATAATGGGGTTTTGATGAGTGAAGTAACTTATAAAAATGATGTTAAACACGGACTTGGGAGATATTTTCATAAAAATGGTCAATTAAAGGCAACGGTAAATTGGAAAAAAGACAAGGTAGAGGAAGAAGTATCAATATATGATAAGGATGGAAAATTAGAGAAAAAAGTTTTATTTGATGAGAAAGATTTAATTGTTAATGAGGAAGACGACGATACGGGAAGGACTCGTTCAAATAAAAAATAATTATTGATATATTATAACAAAAAACTGAGCTATATATTTACTGCTCAGTTTTTTTGTATTTAAATCAATTGATAGAATAGAATATTTTATAATATTTAAATATTAATATCTGCTAAAATTTCATCTCCGTTTTTTATTTTAGAAGCCTTCATCCAGAATATTATAAAGCATATAATGGCAAAAACTATACCTATGATACAAGATATAGAAAGAGAAAGACTAAACCCCAATCCTGAATTTAATATGAAAGCACAACTTACAGCAGACATGAATGTAGCCGGGATTACTGCTATCCAATAGTTCAAATTGTTTGCTACCAGATAAACTGAACATGCCCATAGAACAACCATTGCAAGAGTTTGATTTGACCAGGAAAAATAACTCCATATTTTGCGAACATCAATTTTGGTTAGTATAGCACCAACTATTAATAAGGGGATTGATATGGCCAACCTATTCTTGAGAGGTTTTTGATCATATTTGAACCAAGCCGCCAAAGTAAGTCTAGCACTACGATAAGCCGTATCAGCTGAAGACACAGGGCACGCAATGACTCCAATCATTGCAACAAAAGCACCCATTGGTCCCATGAGACCACTGCATATTTGATACACTACAGTGCCTGCACCTGATTCCAGAGCCTCATTCAAACCAACAGTACCATTATAGAAAGCACATCCAGCAGCAGCCCAAATAAGGGTGATAATGCCTTCAGCTATCATTGCACCATAGAATATTTTTTTACCTTCCTTTTCACTTTTCATACAGCGAGCCATCAAAGGAGATTGAGTAGCATGGAATCCGGATATTGCGCCACAAGTTACATTTATAAACATTACCGGCCAAATAGGAATTTTGTTCGGGTGTAAGTTAGATAGCGTGATTTCAGGGATTTTATACTCATTTATAAATAACATTGTAATAACACCAATAGCCATAAATATTAAACAAAATCCAAATATTGGATAAATTTTCCCGATTACTTTATCTATAGGAATAAAAGTGGCTATAAAATAATACAATATAAGCACAATTAACCAAAAATTAGTACTAAAAAAATTAGTAGTAGTTGAATCCAAGAGTAATGCCGGGTTTGTGGTAAAGAAAACACCTATTAAAATTAATAAAATAACAGAAAATATACGCATTATAAATTTCATTACGGGTCCTAAATATTTTCCAACTATTTCTGATATAGTAGCTCCATCGTTGCGTTCTGAAATCATTCCAGTCAAAAAATCATGTACGGCTCCCGCAAAAACAGATCCAAAGGTTATCCAGAGAAACACTGAAGGTCCCCATACAGCTCCCGCTAAAGCACCAAATATTGGTTCTAATCCGGCAATATTCAAGAGTTGAATTAAGAAAACTTTTGCAGTTCCCATTGGAACATAATCTGATCCATCTGCCAATCTGTAAGCGGGAGTATTTCTGTCATCTGACTTAACGATATTGTCGACATATTTTCCATAAGTGAAGTATCCTATAATAAGGATTGCTAAACATGTAAAAAAGCTAATCATTAAAAAACCTCCATAAAAATTTGTATAAAACAAATACCCCGCTTTGGGATAATATAAATATCTGTATTCATATTATAAGCTAAATAAAATTAATATAATTTCTTATATCTGAGCAAAATGTTCTATTATATTATATATATGGTCACTTGCTCTTCGATAATAGTGTAAAATATCAATATATCCTGTACTTAATTTTGAAGGGATATTCCCATGTTCCATAGAAAAATGTTCTGTTTTTGCTTCTCTATACACAAATTTTATATCATCATATTGCTTTATTGTACTTACGAAAGCTTGTATATTTTTTTTGTCAAAAGCAGAATATATATCATTAAAAAATTGGGATACCATAGAATTTAATGTGAGTAACACATTTACATTTCCTTCGGATAATTCTAAATCCTCTTCTGTTAATTTATTTAATTCTTGAGCAATTCTATCTAAATAATCGCTGATAGTCTCATATTCATCAGTTGTAATCAGATTTCCTCTTGTCTCATCTACCATATCCATACTTAATTCCCGGGATAAAATACAAAAATTTATATCTGAAATTTCTTTTTCGTATAGATCTAGGGATAATTCTGCATCTTCGATTAACTTTAGAGATTTATCTATATTCTCACCTTTATTGAATATATTTTCTAAAGCTAGGAAAACTTCCTTTATTCTATTTCCCATTTCTAAAACCTCTAATTTTGTCTGAGAAACTACTACCGGAGGAACCTTTATCATAAGAGCATTAAGTTTTGTAACTCTTTCTTTATCTTCTTTTTTATCTTTTACTATCAAAAGCAAAAATTTTGAAAAAGGACCTATAAATGGAGTGAGTAATAGTACATTAAAAATATTAAATATAGTATGAGAAGTAGCAATGAATCTATCAATATGCAAAGAAGGATCCATTATTTTCTCTAATATATATAAATATGGTCTAAATAAAGTAGTTACCCAAAGAACACCGAATACATTTATTAACGTATGAGCAAGGGCAGCTCTTTTGGCGTTTGAATTAGTATTCAAGGAAGCTAGTAATGCAGTAACAGTTGTGCCGACATTTTCACCTAATACTAGAGCCACAGAAGTAGGATAATCTATTAATCCTTGATTGGCTAATGCAATTGTGATTCCAATGGTAGCGGCAGAAGATTGGACAACACCAGTAACCATAGCGCCCACAAGACAAGCTTTTAAGACTCCGAAATATGAATCAGCTTTAAATAGTTGGAATAATCTTGTGAATTCCGGAAGATCTTTGATGGGTTTCAATCCATTACTCATTAGGTTTAATCCAAAAAAAATAAAACCAAAACTCATAATAGTAAGAGCAATGGTCTTATGTTTTTCTTTCCCTAAAATAATGAAAAATATGGCAGAAATACCGATTAATGGTAAACCGTAATCACCGACTTTCAGTACTAAAATCCATCCTGTCAGTGTGGTACCAATATTTGCACCCAAAATTATTCCAAGACCTTGCTTTAAAGTTAAAAGCGAAGCATTTACAAAACCCACTGTCATTACGGTGCTGGCTGAAGATGATTGAACAAGTGCTGTAATGAAAATACCTATAAGTACGGACATTACACGGTTTGTTGTAAGAACCGCTAATAGTTTTTTTAATTTTGGGCCTACTAATTTTCGCATTCCAATGGACATATTGTCCATTCCGTACAAAAATATTCCAAGGCCGCCAATTACATTTAAAATAATACTTGTAATCACAGTTCCTCCTAGTATTTTTTATTATATAAATTTTAAAATTAAATTCATATATTTGTATGTTATCATATTTTACAAAAAAATTCTATATAAAAATATATGTCTTTATGGTATAATTATAGGCAGTATACATGTTTGTGAATATTTTTTTTAAAATATAAGAGAAACGAGGGGGGTAAACTAAAAAATTGAAAAAAAACGATATAAGAATTGAAAACTTAAACAAAAGTTTTGATGGAGAAAAAGTATTGAACAATATCAATTTGACCATAGATGATGGAGAGTTTTTCACTATATTAGGACCTTCTGGATGCGGGAAAACCACACTTTTGAGAATGATTGCCGGCTTTATAAGTCCGGATAGTGGTGCTATATATTTGGGCGATAAAAATATTGTGAATTTGCCACCCAATAAAAGAAATGTAAATACTATATTTCAAAAATATGCATTATTTCCGCATTTGACAGTGTATGAAAATATAGCATTTACAATGAGAATAAAGAGGCTTCCGGAAAATATGATAAAATCAGAAGTAAGTAAGTATATTGATCTGGTCGGATTACAGGATCATATAAATAAAAAGCCAAATCAACTTTCTGGAGGACAGCAACAGAGGGTTTCAATTGCAAGAGCCCTTATAAATAAACCAGGAGTACTTTTGCTAGATGAACCGTTGTCGGCTCTTGATGCCAAACTCAGACAGAACCTACTTATTGAGCTTGATAATATTCATGATGAAGTTGGGATTACTTTTATATTTATTACTCATGACCAGCAAGAGGCACTATCAATATCAGATAGAATAGCAGTTATGAACAAGGGAAATATATTGCAGGTAGGGACACCTGCTGAAGTATATGAGGCTCCGGTTAATTCTTTTGTAGCAGATTTCTTAGGGGACAATAATTTTTTCGAAGGAGAAATTATTTCTATTATAGATGATACCTTTGCAAAATTGAAAAATCCGATTTTGGGTGAAATTACAATTGAAATGGATAAAAAAATAAAGATAGGAGATTATGTAAGAGTTTCGATAAGACCGGAAAAATTGAAACTTTCAAAAGTAAAGCCTGTTCATTCAATAAAAAATCCGAATATTTTAAAAGTTTATGTGCATGAAGTTATATATTCAGGATTTCAAAGTAAATATTTCGTATGGATAAATAATAATAAAGAGATGCCATTTAAGATATTTAAACAGCATGCAATCTATTTTGATGAGGAAGATGAGGAAGTAGTATGGTGGGATGAAGAAGCATATATATATTGGGATGCAGATGATGGTTTTTTAGTAGAGGTGATTCAAGATGAAGCAAGATAGATATGGTTTTTTATATTCGCTGCCATTGACTATATGGCTTTTGATATTTTTTATGCTCCCGATGGTTATTGTATTAGTATATGCTTTTCTGAAAAAAGGCGTGTATGGCGGGGTAGAACTTGAGTTTTCATTGCAAAGTTTTCGTATTTTTAAAGACAGAGTATTTTTGATAGTGCTTTTAAGGACTATATATATCTCTATTTTGATAACAATATTTACTGTAGGACTTTCTATTCCCAGTGCTTATTTTATAGCAAGATCAAAATATAAACAAGAGCTTTTGTTTTTGATTATAATACCTTTTTGGACCAATTTTCTAATAAGAATATACTCATGGATAGCTATATTAGGAAATAATGGACTCATAAACGAAATACTTTTAAAAATAGGAATAATAAAAGAACCAGTGCAATTTTTATACAATTTTACAGCTATAATTGTGATATCTGTATATACGAATTTGCCCTTTGCAATATTACCTTTATATGCAGTAATAGAAAAGTTTGATTTTTCTCTCATAGAAGCCGCAAGGGATTTGGGACTTACAAATGGACAAGCATTTTTTAAGGTATTTATTCCAAATATAAAATCAGGAATAGTCACAGCTGTTTTATTTACATTTATCCCAAGCTTGGGGTCGTATGCGGTACCAAAATTAGTAGGAGGTGCCAGTGGGATTATGCTCGGGAATTTGATAGCTCAACACCTTCTTACAACAAGAAATTGGCCGTTGGCATCAGTGATTTCTGGGGCTTTGATATTGGTTACTGGTCTGACAATATTTATTTTTCTTAAGCTAAGCAATAAACCTAAGGAAAGAAGGGTGGATGAAGATGAATAAAAGACGAACATCTCTTGTAATCTTTATAATAACAATATTATTTTTTTACATTCCTTTACTATGCCTAATAGTTTATTCGTTCAATGATGGACGTGCAATGACATGGAAAGGATTTTCTCTCAAATGGTACAAAGAACTTTTCGTGTATTCTGATAAAATATGGGTCTCATTGAGGTATAGTATGATAATAGCTGTGGTTTCTGGGATTTTGTCTACTACAATAGGGACATTGGGAGCAATAGCTTTAAAATGGCATGAATTTAAATGGAAAAAAGCATTAAATGTAATTTCGTATATTCCGTTGATAATTCCGGAAATTATTTTGGGAGTATCGCTCCTTACAATGTTTGCTACAATTAATTTTAAATTGGGACTAGTCAGTATTTTTATAGCTCATACTACTTTCAATATTCCATATGTTTTGTTTTTGATAATATCAAGATTGGATGAATTTGATTATTCAATAGTAGAAGCCGCTTATGACTTGGGTGCTAGTGAAATGCAAACATTATTTAAAATAATTATCCCAGCTATTTTACCGGGAATAATATCAGGATTTTTAATAGCAGTAACTTTATCCTTTGACGATTTTGTAACTACATTTTTTGTCTCAGGTCCAGGGTCTTCTACATTACCTTTGAGAATATTTTCTATGGTTAGGCTCGGCATAAATCCTGCTATAAATTCGCTTTCTGTATTGTTAATAGGGATATCAATAATACTTACTTTATCTACAAAAAAACTACAAAAACACTTTATCAGCTAAAAAAATAGAAATGATAAATAATTTTACTTGTAAAAGGATTAAAAAGAGTGGTATAATCTATTAGAAATTAATGATAAAAATTAGAATACAAAAAATAGAAACATATATTCAGGAGGCATGAAATTATGAAAAAAGCATTCAAGTTGGTAGTATTGTTGATGTTACTGTTTAGTGTAGTTTCATTTGGAAAAAATAAAAAAACGACTTTGAGGTACAATGATATTAGAGTTACATTTGTAACTACTCAAGGAAGTGTTAGTTTTTATTTATATCCAGAGGCGGCACCAATAACAGTTGCTAATTTTATTAATTTAGGAAAAAGAGGATTTTACAATGATAATAAAATACATAGGGCAGTTGAAAACTTTGTAGTACAAGCAGGAGATCCAAGTGGAACAGGAAGAGGAGGCCCTGGATACAGCGTTCCAGATGAAATAGTAAATTGGTTGGATTTTTTCCAACAAGGAATGTTAGCTATGGCAAATGCTGGACCTAATACAGGTGGGTCACAATATTTTATGACATTATTTCCTGCTGAATGGTTGAACGGAAGGCATACCGTATTCGGAGAAGTAGAAGGAGAAGGGGATCTGGAAATATTAAGAAAATTAGAATATGGAGACATAATAAAAGAGGTTAAATTCACACCTAATGCTGATGCTTTCTTATCTATTTACAAAGATAAAGTGGATGTATGGAATAAAATAATAGATGAACAATATCCAAACCGTTATAAAAAATATCCTGTAAGAGCCGCTACTTCATCTAATATTGCAGTTTATAATAATGAAGTAAAAAATATTTATGAAAAGAAATCAAAAGATAAAAAAGAAAAAGAATTCTTTATCCCAAAAGCAATCAGAAAAATAGAAAAAGGTTTGTCAAAAGATAAAAAAGAGGAAGAATAAAAAAGAGGAAGAATAAAAAAGAAGAAAAATAAAAAAGAAGAAAAATAAAAAATAAAAAAATAAAAAATAAAAGCTCAAAATATTATAGATGATAATGCGATGACAAAGAAATTAAAGAGATATAAAACAAATGCTGCATTGGTTATTAAACCTTTGCAGCAGCTTTTTTTACTAATAATTTGAATAATTCAAGAAATTCTTTATATTTTAGAGATAAATTTTCAGGGTGCCATTGTACTCCGAATATAAAATTTTTATCCATATCCTTACTTTGGATAGCTTCGATTAAACCATCATTGGATCTGGCAATAGCAACAAGTTCTGTGGCTAATTTTTTTATTCCTTGATGATGGAATGAGTTGACACCAGTTTTTGTATTATTAAAAATAGGATATAAAATACCGGATTTTTCTATTATTATCTCATGACTTAGAACCCCTCTTGGAAGGCCTATGGGATGATGTCCGATAGCATCCTTTACTTGAGCATCAATGTGTTGATACAAAGTACCACCTAATGCTACATTGAAAAATTGGAGTCCTCGACAAATACCTAAAATAGGTATTTTATTTTTTATGGCTATTTTAAAAAGTTTCATTTCACTGCTATCCCTGAGTGTATCAATGGTATTGACGTATAGACCTGTGTCTTCCCCGTATAGTGGTGGAAAGATATCCGCTCCGCCAGTGAAAATAATTCCAGACATGTTGGTAGAAGTGATATACTCCAATAAAAACTCCTCATCATCAACATATGGAATCGGTACAGGGATACCATCTGCTCGCTCGACAGAATTAACATAATCATAGTGAATAGATGCCTGCTCTCCGTTTGCAATTTTTTCACCCCAAGTAGTAAGACCGATTACTGGTTTCATAACAATTACCCCCTTTAAAACAATAAGTTATTATATTATAAATCCACTGGCAATAATTGATTGAGTATCATCATAAAGAACAAGAAGTTGCCCCGGAGTTATAGCCCTGACTGATTCCTCTAAAAATTCTACATGTAACAAATTATCTTTTGTAAGATTTACTTTACATTTGTGCAAATCATCCCTAGAACGAGTCTTTGCATAGAGAATTAAATTATTTAATTCATTGATATCATTAAGGAAACAATTTATATCTTTTGCAATTAGATGAGTTTTAAATACACGATCATTATCACCAACAATTATTTGATTATTTTCACCGTCTAATTTTATCACATAATAAGGATTATCTCCTGCAATACCTATACCTCTTCTTTGTCCGATTGTGTAGAAAGACAAACCATGATGTGTTCCTAAAATATTACCGTTTTCATCAATTATATTTCCAGGTTTTCCAATAATACCATTGCTTTTTTCAATTAAAAATTCTTTTAATTTCCCATCTTCCACAAAACATATTTCTTGGGAATCCTTTTTATTATAAACAGGAATATTCAATAGTTTTGCAAGTTCTCGCACTTGAGTTTTTTCGAGATCGCCGATTGGGAATTTTATATATTTAAGTTTATCTTTATTGCATTGCCCTAAAAAATAAACCTGGTCTTTCTGAAGATCGTCTCCTGCAGAAAGTTTGTTATTTATAATATTTGCATAATGTCCGGTTGCCATGTATATCCCTCCTTTGGAAAATATAAAATCAAGGAGTTTTCCGAATTTTATATACCTGTTGCACATCACACATGGGTTGGGAGTGTCTCCTATCACATATGAATCTACAAAGTAGGTAACTACATATTTATTGAAATCTTCTTGGACATCCAACAAATAGTGAGGGACTCCCAAAGTATCACATGCTTTTTTGGCGTCTTTATCTTCTTTTCCACATGTGGACATTGTAACACCAAAAATATTATAACCTTGTTTTTTTAATAAATAAGCAGTAGTTGTACTGTCAACTCCACCGCTCATAGCAACTCCGACTGTAATATGTTTATTATTTTCATCATACGTAAGATATTTATCAAAATTATTATTCAATTAATTACACCTCTTTTTTAAAATTATGTTTTACTAAAAAATCCAGAACATTTTCGCTGGAAAATTTTGGTGGGTGAAATTAAATGATTGATACTTATAATTTTATTTTTTTCTATGGGCCATTTTGCTTTCCACTTTGTTTTAATTGCCATTTTTACAGCCATGGAAGTTATGATTATACCAAAAATTAATATAACGATTCCAAGAATTTGGGTAACTTTCAACAAAGTATCTTCCGTTATACTTTTTTTCCAATGTGAGAGGATACTGGTAGTCAAAATCCATAATCCTGCATCTCCTGTAAATACACCAAGTATTACCAGAGGTGCCCAGTTTCGATTATAATTTGCAAAAAGTCTCAATGTTGTATATACAAGCCAGATGGAAAAAAAACTGGAAATATTTGAGAGAGCAACGAAAAGCGTTGCAGAATAATTTTTAAAATATCCCATGGCAGTGTTTGTTAAAGGTTTTAATTTAATTTTCTTTTTAATTTTCTTTATAGATAGCAAAATTAACAAAATCCCTACTAAGAATTTGAAATATAATTCATATTTTAAAAGGAATTCATCTACACTATCCATAAATAAGAGGACTAATGTACAATAAAATAAATCAATTGTTATCATTCCAAAAGCGGCGATTAGACCTTTTTTTTGACCTTCTGACAAAGTTATTTCTGAACAATAGATACCTACTGGACCAAAGGGTAGAGCAAGAATGAAACCGGTTATAATGCCCTTGATAAAAAGCCAACACAAAAAAACCACTCCTATTAAAGTAATATATCACGAATATAGTTAAAACGATTTATTAAAAGTATAATTACTTTATATCATGAAAATTTAAATTTTACAAATAGAATTTGTAAATCGTATTAAAATTTTACTCTATTTATGTTTATAATAAAATAAATTGCATTTTTGAATATTTAAAGAATAATTTGAATTCCGATAATTTATAAATGTTTTAAAAAGATATTGAAAAATAAGGGCTATGTGGTATAATAAAATTGTAGATGAAATGAAGATTTATTTTAAAAATTGATAGATATTTAATGCAGAATCACAATTTAACATAAAATCTAAAAGCAGAGGAGGGTATATTTCTTTGCTGTTTTTATAAAATATATAATTTTATGTAACAAAAAAATATAAAATACTAATAAATCGGTACCAGACTTTAAGAGGAGGGATATGTATGGCAGCAAAAGCAGTCAATAAAAATGAACAAGTATTTAAAAAAAATGAACTTGAAACATGGGATAGAGAAAATGTAGCCGGCGGAAAAGGGATGTTTTCTGGAAAATTTTCTTTTACACGCAACAATGCAAAACCGGAATATACAATAAAAGAAATAGGATGGATGACACTTTTACCAGGAGATTTTCTGGGGGTACATGCCCACACAGACAATGAGGATTCTTATATAGTAATTTCAGGCGTGGGAGAATTTACAGATAACGATGGTGTTGTTACTAAGATAGAAGCAGGAGATATCACTATCACAAGAGCAGGACAATCACATGCAATAAAGAATATAGGAGAGGAACCATTAATTTTTCTTGATATAGTTGCAAAAGACAGTGAAGCAAAAAAATAATATGTTATTTATACAATTCTTCTATAGGGGCGCATGATTGCGCCCTTTTCAGTGATATTAAAACAATATTATGATTGATGAAATTCCAATCCATCCAGTAGTTGGTTGACTACCAGTATATCTTCTTCATGGATTTTAGTCTGCCCAGTGGGTACAATAATTTTCTGATTTCGTTTGATGACAAGAATCAATGTATGTTCTTCCAGTTGTAATGTGGCTATTTTTCTATCCACATATGGATGATTTTTTGTAATAATCATTTCTTTGAGCCGGATTCCCTTGTCATCATGGTAACCTTGGGCACATAAAATTACAGCATCATTTTCCAATATCTTTGTGTTGCCATTAGGAACAAGAGGCTTATTTTTCCGGACAATCATGGAAATAAGCGTATTTGGTGGAACGGCAATCTCTTTGATAGTTTTATTTTTCCAGTCACTTTCTGGTTCGATATTGATTTTGATAAATTGAATCTCATTCTCTTCAGTATAATCATTGAATGTCCGCATAACATCAGAACTTTTGTCTATCATACTAAGTTTTTTAGCCAATATCGGAATCAAGGATCCTTGTAAGGTGATAGAAAACAGAACTACGATGAAAACGATATGAAAAATGTCGTATTTTGTATAGGCCTTGCTGACTACAGCCAATATAGCAAAAACAATGGAAGAAGCTCCTCGAAGACCTGCCCATGAAATGAGCAGTTTTTGATTACGAGGGGATGGGAAAAATTTTAAAATTCCGAAAACTGCAATAGGTCTCGAAAAAAAAGTTAAAAAAAGTGCTATCGTAATTGAAACCGGTATGAGTTTTGGCATTTGAGAAGGGAGTGCCAGTAAGCCCAATATGAAAAATATAGCTACCTGCATTAAGGCTGTGATACCATTGAAAAAATGTACAAGTTCTTTTTTATTTGGAATTTTTTTGCTGTTACCTAAATAGATTCCTACAATATATACGCTCAAATATCCATTTCCATTGAATAATGTCGGAAGTGCATATCCCAAAACAGCTATGGCAAAGACAAAGATTGCAGCAAAGCCTTCTATTTCCATCCATATTTTTCTCAAAAATAATTCACCTAGATAAGCTACGACTCCTCCCAGCAAGACACCTAGCACCAATTGAGAAAGAGTCAATAAAATAAGCTGTTTTCCACCTTGTGAACCATCCATAACTGCCAATATAATGATAGTCATCATATAGGAGAAGGGATCATTACTCCCACTTTCTATTTCTAATATAGAAGCTGTACCATTTTTTAAATTTAATTTTTTGGAACGCAGTATGGAAAACACTGAAGCTGCATCAGTGGAACCTAAAACGGCTCCAACCAACATTCCTTCTAAAAAACTGAATTTTAAAATCAATGTGCAAAAAATCCCAGTGATAATCGCTGTCACGATTACTCCAACTGATGAGAGAATCAAGGAGCGTCCTGCAACAGATTTGGCCTCACTCCATTTGGTGCCAAATCCTCCATAAAACATAATGAATATTAAAGCCACCGAGCAGATTCCTTCGGCAAATTGAAAGTTTTCAAAGGGAATTTTGACAATACCGTCAGAGCCAAAGAGCATCCCCAGAAAAATGAAGGCTACCAGTGTGGGTATTCCTGCTTTATTGGATATCTTGTTGCACAGAATACATAAAATGATTACAACGGAACTGACTAACAAACCCAATGTTAAAGCATCCATAACTTATCCCCTTTTTTGATTAAAAACAAAATATTTTATAGCAATTTTTTTCCTTTTTTGTTTCTCTGCTAATTTATTGCATTGGCAAATAAATACTTAATATCTAGTAATTATACTTTACCATCATTTTATTTTTTTTAAAAGAAAAAAATAAAAAATTTATGTATAGATTAAATAAAATATTATATATAGTGATGAGATTTGTAATTTTGCTATGTTATAAAAAGTTTTGGTAGTGTAGTTCTAAAAGTTATGAAAAATAAAAAATTTTAGAGGTATAATTATTATTCTGATTAAAAGTAATAAAATTAATTTTTTTCCTATTTTCTTACTAAATAACTAAAAAATGTACATTATAAAATTAAAGCTTATAAAAAACTTTTTCGTTTTGACAAAAGACCAAAATTGTAGTAATATAATATATTGTTTTTATCTCACCCAAATTTTTTTAGAAATCCAAAAGATAATTTATTGACAAAACATATTCATATGGTATAATATTAATATAAAAGTAATTCAAAATTACAAAAAGCGGTGAACCTCCACCAATAAGCGAGGAACTAAAAAAGCGGTGAACCTCCGCCATATAAGCGAGGAGCTAAAAAAGAAAGGGCTGGTTTATTACCAGTCTTTAATTTATTTAGAAATTAGAGGTGATTATATGATATTGGTGAAGTTAGCTGATGGTTATCTTGACTATTTAGCAAAATATGATAAAAAAGTTCCGCAAAATAAGAATGAAAAAAGGCCATATGTTGGGATTTTGTTTGAAATAGGTGAAATTAAATATTTTGCTCCATTAACATCTCCCAAACTAAAACATGAAAAGATGAGAGAAACACTTGATTTTGTTAAAATAGAAGGAGGAAAACTAGGAGCTATAAATTTAAATAATATGATTCCTGTGAATAAAATAGCTATTATAGAGTATAATATCAATAAATTAAAATTACTTGGAGATAGTATGTATCCTCTATTGAATAATCAAATGCGTTATATAAATAAAAATAGCAAGAGAATAAGGGATAGAGCAACAAAATTATATTATGAAGTTAATTCTGGAAAAGTAAACCCAATAATAGAAAGGTGCTGTAACTTCAAACTATTAGAAGAGAAAGCAATACTGTATATGAAAAAGCAAAATGTTTAATAAATTTTTATATTATTATTTTTTCCTATTTTCTTACTAAAAAACTAAAAAATGTACATTATAAAATTAAAGCTTATAAAAAACTTTTTCGTTTTGACAAAAGACCAAAATTGTAGTAACATAAGAGGTATATATAGGTTTTTTTTAAATACAAAGGTATCAAGAGGTGTTTAAAAGTGTTGTATGGATTTATTCGAGTGGCGGCCGCTACCCATAGCGTAAAAGTCGCAGATGTGGATAACAATGTCCATGAAATATGTAACATAATAAAGGGAACCGGTAAAAAAAAGGTTTCTCTTTTGGTATTTCCTGAATTAGCTGTCAGTGCTTATACATGTAATGATCTATTTTGGCAGAGTACCCTTTTAGAAAAATCAAAAACTGCCGTTGATAAGATTGTTGAATTTAGTAAAAATTATGAAATGATTATAGCTGTGGGATTTCCCTTTGAATATAAAAATAAGCTTTATAATTCTGTAGCAGTGATTTTAAAGGGCAAAATTTTGGGGATTGTTCCCAAAGTAAATATTCCCAACTATAATGAATTTTATGAGTTAAGGCATTTTACCAAAGGGCATTTAGAGCCATTTCTGATTGATTGGGATGAAAAAAATAAAGATATTCCATTTGGAAGTAGAATATTGTTTAAATGTGAGAACATAAATAACTTGGCTATAGGTGTAGAAATATGCGAGGATCTCTGGGTTCCCAATTCACCTAGCATTTCTCATTGTTTAGCGGGTGCCAGTATAATTATAAATTCATCTGCCAGTGATGAAGTCATAGGAAAAAATATCTATAGGAATCAATTAGTTATCGGTAAATCAGCTTCGCTCATATGTGGATATGTGTATGCCAATACCGGGATAGGTGAATCTACTCAAGACTTGGTATTCAGTGGTCATAATATCATAGCAGAAAATGGAAATTTGTTGGCAGAAAGTGAAAGATTTTCCAATAGTATAATTTATGGGGATATAGATTTGGAGAAATTAAACAATGAACGGCGTAAAATGACCAGTTATAATTCAGAAACTCATGATTCTTATTATGTTTCCAAATTTAAAATAAACATTGAAGATTTTGATATTGAACGAAATATAGATCCTCATCCATTTGTACCTGCAGAGGACTCCTTAAAAAATAAAAGATGCGAGGAAATTTTAAATATTCAATCCCATGGTCTTAGAAAGAGACTGGAACATACGAGGTGCAAATATGCGATAATTGGTATTTCTGGCGGACTTGACTCTACTTTAGCTTTGCTTGTTATTAATAAGGCCTTTGATATTCTCAAAATATCTAAAAAAAATATAATTGCGGTTACCATGCCATGTTTTGGGACGACAGATAGAACATACCAGAATGCATGTCAATTGATTGCAAATATCGGAGCTACATTTTTGGAGATAGATATTAAAAAAGCTATATTACAGCATTTTTCTGATATAGGGCAGGATATAAATAACTATGATGTGACTTATGAAAATAGCCAGGCCAGAGAAAGAACTCAAGTTCTTATGGATTTGGCTAATAAATACAACGGACTTGTGATAGGAACGGGAGATCTATCTGAGCTGGCTCTTGGTTGGGCTACATATAATGGAGACCATATGTCTATGTATGGAGTAAATTGCTCAGTTCCAAAGACATTAGTCAGACATTTAGTAAAATTTTATGCTGATTCTTGTGGAAATAAAAAATTGAAAAAAATATTGCTAGATGTATTGGATACTCCGGTGAGTCCTGAATTATTACCACCTATAAATGAGGAAATATCACAAAAAACGGAAGATTTAATAGGACCTTACGAATTGCATGACTTCTTTTTATATTACATGCTTCGTTTTGGCTATTCACCTAAAAAAATTTTTTATTTGGCAGAATGTGCTTTTAAAAAAGAATATAAAAGAGATGTAATATTAAAATGGATTAAAATTTTTTACAGAAGATTTTTCAACCAGCAATTCAAACGTTCATGTATTCCGGATGGACCTAAGGTAGGTAGTGTGGCCTTATCACCTAGAGGTGATTTAAGAATGGCGACTGATTCTGTATCTAAAATATGGTCGGATGAGCTGGATGAATTATAAAAATTAAAAGCAAATAAAAATAATAAAAATAATTAAAAAAATAAAATAGGAGTTGATAAAAATGAACCAAGTGATAGAAAATATTTTAAAAAGAAGAAGTATCCGTAAATTTATAGAAAAACCCATAGAAAAAGAAAAATTAGATGCAATATTGAAGGCAGCAGCATATGCTCCAAGTGGAAAAAATCTGCAAACTTGGCAATTTACCGCTATTGTAAATAGAAAAAAATTAGAAATATTTTACAAGATAATAGGTAAGGTGTTGGAAAGAGAGGACTATGATTTTTATAATGCTGAAGCAATAATAATTACGTCTAACATAAAAGATGGTAATTGGAGCAAAGAAGATAATGCATGTGCATTGGAAAATATATTTTTAGCAGCTACTTCATTAGGTGTAGGCTCTGTATGGTTAAATCAATTGCAAACTATAAGTGATGCTCCTGATATAAGAAAACTTTTGAATGAATACGGAATACCGAAAGAGCATGATGTATATGGAATAGCAGCGATAGGTTATCCTCAAAATCCTGGAACTTTTGATAAAGAAGTCACTAAAAAAGGTGTAATCAAGATAATAGAATAAAAACAATTATTAACAATGGATTCTGTTTTATAATTATAACAGAATCAGAAATTATGCAGCAATAAAAAAGAGGTTAGAATGATAGACAAAATAATTATAAAGGGAGCAAGGCAACATAATCTTAAAAATATAGATATAGAAATTAATAAAAATAAATTTGTAGTTATCACCGGAGTAAGTGGGAGCGGAAAGTCATCTCTGGCGTTTGACACAATATATTCTGAAGGACAAAGGAGATATGTAGAGAGTTTATCTGCCTATGCGAGGATGTTTATTGGGCAAATGAACAAGCCTGATGTGGATAGTATAGAAGGATTGGCACCGGCTATCTCTATAGAACAAAAAACTACAAATAGAAATCCCAGATCTACTGTGGGTACAATAACAGAAGTATATGATTATATGAGACTTTTATTCGCACATATTGGGGTTGCTCATTGCCCCATATGTGGTAAAAAAGTAGAAAAACAAAGCGTGGATGAAATAGTAACAGGAGCCATTGAAAGATTTTCCGATGGTGATAAGATAATTGTTTTGAGCCCGGTTATAAAAGATAAAAAAGGTACACATAAAAATTTGCTTTTGAATCTTTTAAAAAAAGGATATGTGAGAGCTAGAATAAATGGTCAAATATTATACCTTGAAGACGATATAGAAATGGATAAAAATAAAATACACAATATAGAAGTCGTAATAGATAGAATAGTTCTAAAGAAAAATGATAAAGAGTTCGAAAGCAGACTTACGCAATCTGTAGAAAACGCAACAGGTCTATCAAATGGTAAAATAATTTTAAATGTAAATGATAAAGATTACCAATACAGTGAAAATTTTGCCTGTCCTGACCATGAAGAGACAAGTATACCTGATCTATCTCCTAGATTATTTTCATTTAATGCACCTTTTGGGTCGTGTCCAGAATGTAAGGGAATAGGTAAAAGATTGGAGGTAGATGAAAACAAATTAATAGAAGATGAAAATCTTTCCATTGCTGAAGGCGGAATGTATATTCCCGGAGCTCTAAGTAGAAAAGGGTGGAGTTGGGAAATATTTTGTTCCATGGCAAGAGAGCATAAAATAGATATTCGTAAACCAATAAAAAATTTAACAGAAGAAGAAATGGATATAATTTTTCACGGTTCAGATAGAAAATTTAGATTTGATTATGATGTTGGTGAATTGCAATACCATGGTTATAAAATATATGAGGGGGCAATCAAAAATTTGGAGAGAAGGTATTATGATTCCTTTTCTGAGGCTCAAAAAGATGAAATAGAAAACAAATACATGATTGATAGAATATGTACTGTTTGTAATGGAAAAAGATTGAAAGATGAGGTTTTGGGCGTTACGGTCGGTGATAAGAATATCATGGAAATATGTGACTTGAGTATAAAAGACGCTTTGGACTTTTTTTTACAGTTGAAACTTAAAGAAAAACAAGCTGAAATAGCAAAGGAAATATTGAAGGAAATAAGAGAAAGATTGAACTTTATGATAAATGTAGGACTTGATTATCTAAGCTTGGGAAGAGAAGCTAAAACTCTTTCCGGAGGAGAAGCGCAAAGAATAAGACTGGCAACTCAGATAGGCTCTGGTCTTACAGGTGTGCTATATGTGCTGGATGAACCCAGCATTGGTCTTCATCAGAGAGATAATAATAAGCTTTTAAATTCTTTGGGGAAATTAAAAAACTTAGGGAATACCTTGATTGTAGTAGAACATGATGAAGAAACTATGTTAAAAGCCGATGAAATAATAGATATAGGGCCGGGAGCCGGTGAATTTGGCGGGAACATAGTTGCTCATGGGACGCCAGAGGAAATTATGTCCAGTGAAGATTCTATCACTGGAAAATATTTGAAAAAACAATTGATAATTGAGATACCTAAAAGTAGAAGGAAATGGGATAAATCCCTCAAATTGATTGGAGCTAAGGGAAATAATCTAAAAAATATAGATGTAGAAATTCCGCTAGGAATAATGTGTGCTTTTACCGGTGTCAGTGGTAGCGGGAAATCAACAATTGTAAATCAAACTTTGTATCCAGCTTTATTTAATAAACTAAATAGGGGAAAATTATACCCGTTAGAATATAAAGAAATCAAAGGACTGGAATATTTAGAAAAAGTTATAAGTATTGATCAAAGTCCCATTGGACGTACTCCACGTTCCAATCCAGCTACTTATACAAAATTATTTGATGATATAAGAGATCTCTTTTCAAATACTAAAGATTCTAAATTACACGGATTTAGTAAGGGAAGATTTTCTTTTAATGTAAAAGGTGGGAGATGTGAGGCCTGCCAAGGTGCCGGAATCATAAAAATTGAGATGAATTTTCTTCCTGATGTATATGTAGAATGTGAAGTTTGTAGAGGAAAAAGATATAATAAAGAAACATTGGAAGTGTATTATAAGGGTAAAAATATTTCAGATGTGTTAAATATGAGCGTTTTGGAAGCTTATGAATTTTTCAAAAACGTTCCTTCTTTGGAACGAAGACTAAAAGTATTGATGGATGTGGGATTGGACTATATTAAATTGGGACAACCTGCCACAACTCTTTCTGGAGGAGAAGCGCAAAGAATTAAACTTGCTACGGAATTATCCAAAAGTTCCAGAGGAAAAACTGCCTATATCTTAGATGAACCTACGACAGGACTTCATTTTGAAGATATTAGAAAGCTCCTCGAAGTATTAAATAGGCTTGTGAATTTGGGTAACAGTGTTATTATTATAGAGCATAATTTGGATGTTGTAAAAACGGCTGATTACATTATTGATATCGGACCAGAGGGTGGCAATGGTGGTGGAAGAATATTAGCTACGGGAACTCCGGAAGAATTGGCACAGATTGATATTAGCTATACCGGTCAATACCTAAGAAAGACTTTGGGAATAACTGGAACTATAATTTCAGATAATAATAACGCATTAAAAGCAAAAAATGTAGCAGAAAAAATAAGTAAAGATAAAGTGATTAAAGAAAAAATAAATAAAGAAAAAGATAATAAAAAGAAAGAAATTAAAGAGAAAGAAATTAAAGAGAAAACAAATAAAGAGCTATCTGATAAAAGGATAAAAAAGAGTATAAAAAGTAAAGAAAAAATTATGAAATAGAATGTTCATAAATAAGAGTTTTTTTATAAAATATAAATAAAAAAAATAAAATTTATATATAATATCAAATAAAATAGGAGAAATGTATGTTTGAATACTTAAACGGAAAAATAGCATATAAAAAACCTGATTACGTGGCTTTGGATGTGAATGGAGTCGGTTATAAAGTAAATATTTCTCTTATGGTATATAACAAGATCGCAATAGATGAAAATGTAAAATTATATATTTATAACCATATCAAAGAGGATACTTTCAAATTGATAGGATTTTTGGACGAAAGAGAAAGAGCCTTGTTTGAATTATTAATGGGAGTAAAAGGGATAGGGGTAACATTGGCTATTTCTGTAATGTCTACTTTTGAAGTAGAAACTATTTGCGATTTGATTGCAAATAATGACTACAAAAACTTGAGAAAAATCCCAAAAATGGGAGAAAAAAAAGCGCAACAATTGATTTTAGACCTAAAACCAAAAATAAAGGCTTTGGACAAACTAAATAATATCAAACGAGTTTCCGGTACTACAGATTATCTATTCATAGAAGAAGAACTGTACGAGGCTCTCGAAGGATTAGGTTATAACAAAAAAGAAATAGATATTTTTATTACAAGAGAAGAACTAAAGGAGTTTAAAAATATTGAAGAAGCAATAAGAGTGGTGTTAAAAAAAATCAATGAAGGGAAGTGAATAAGATAACAATGAAAATTAAAGAACTTGTTCGTCCTCAAAAAAATACTCCAATGAATGCATTTACATTAAATGGTAATTTAAATATATCTGAATTGAATCCGGATACACTAAATCGTAAAGAATCCATGATAACAATTTTAGATGAAAACTCCTCTTCTATAGGTGAAATAGATAGTAGAGATTTAATTTATTTGGTAAAACAGAATAGAAATAAAATATTTGAAGATATGTTAGATTATATCGAAGAGGGCATCGTAGCTATAGATGCGAGCGGAAGAATATATTATTTAAATAAAGCCTATTCGTATATTCTTGGGATTCCGCTTTATAAAATAATAGGTAAATATATCCAAAAGATAGAATCAGGTGCATTATTAAATAAAGTATTGCGGAATAAAAGACCAATCTCCAAACAAAAGCAATTGATTGCATCTGTAAATAAATATGTTTCCCTGCAAATAATCCCTCAATTTTATAGAGGGGATTTTATTGGTGCCGTATCTATTTTTAAGGATATTACAGAACTAAATACTATGAACCAAGAAGTGCAGCGTATGACAGGGGTAATTGCTGAAGTGGCACAAAAATTGGATTATCATGAGGCCTTTAAAAACCTAGGGATAATCACACAAAATTCTAAGTTTATTAATGTCCTTGAAGTAGCTAATATTGCTGCCAAAACTGATGTGACAGTATTGATAAGAGGAGAGAGTGGAGTAGGAAAGGAAGTCCTTGCAAAATTGTTACATTCCGGTAGTAATAGAAAAAATAATCCACTTATAACTGTAAATTGTGCAGCAATCCCTGAAAATTTATTTGAAAGTGAATTATTTGGATATGAGGAAGGGGCTTTTACAGGAGCAAATAAGGGCGGAAAAATTGGTAAATTTCAATTGGCGGATAAGGGAACTATTTTTTTGGATGAAATCGGAGATTTGCCATTATCTATGCAAGCAAAATTACTCAGAGTATTGCAACAAGGTGAAATCGAAAAAATTGGTAGTTCGCACGCATTATCGGTAGACGTGCGGGTGATAGCTGCTACTAATAAACCATTGGAAGAGCTGATGAAAGAAAACAAATTTCGAGAGGATTTGTTTTTCAGATTAAATGTTATCTCTTTAAATATACCGCCATTACGTGAACGGAAGGATGATATTCCACTTCTTGCAAATCATTTTTTTGAAATATATAAAGAACGTTACAAAAGTAAGTTGATGATAACATCCAAGGAATATGAAGATATGATGAGTTACGATTGGCCGGGAAATATAAGGCAATTACAAAATTGTATCGAAAGGGTTGCTATATTGGGAATCGAAGCATTATATCAGACAATATCGGATGGCTTAAAATCTTTGATTACAGAAAAATCGATAATAAGCGAAACATTTTATTTTTCTGACAAACCATTAAAGGATGCATTGAAGGATTATGAAAAGTTATTAATACAAGAGACCTTGAAGCAACAAAATGGAAATAAGGAAAAAACAATAAAAGTGTTAGGTCTCAGTAAAAGAACTTTTTATCGTCGTTGTAAGGAATTAGAAATTATGCCATAATTGACTCTTGTGCCAAAAATAGCATATTGAAAATGCCAAAAATGGCATTTTTTATTTTATATTATGTATTTTTTTGCATATTTATCAAATATTTTATAATATAATTTGTATATTTTTGGTTATTTTGCTATATATTATGTAATAAAAATATATATATGGAACGAAATTTGCTTATAATAATTTATAAGCGCACATATTTATAAAAATAATATGAAGTATATTAAATTTAAAAATTTAGAAAATTAACATATTTAATGTAAGGAGGAATTTGACATGAAAACTATTCGTATTGGTGGTGGTCAAGGATTTTGGGGAGATAGTCAGGATGCCGCAGTTCATATGATTCATGAGGGGAATTTGAATTATATGTCTTGTGATTATTTGGCTGAATTGACTCTTTCTATTATGCAAAGACAAAAATTAAAAAACCCTCAAAGTGGATTTGCAAGAGATTTCATCAATCTTATCGAAGAAATAGGGAAAGAAGCTTACAACAAAAAAATTTGTATATTATCCAATGCAGGAGGAATGAATATACAGGGAGCAATAAATGAAGTAAAAAAAATAGCTGAAAATCAAAAAATGTCAGGGTATAAGATTGGTTATGTTACCGGAGATGATATGCTTCTACAATTACCTAAATTAATCAAAAATGGAATGACTTTCCCAAATATGGATGATATCGGTGATTTTGATGAGATAAAGGATAAAATTGTCAATGTAAATGTATACTACGGAAGAGAACCTATTATGGATTGTTTAAAAGAGAATGCAGATATAGTCATAACCGGTCGTGCTACAGATTCGGCGTTGTTTTTGGCTCCATTAGCTCATGAATTCGGATGGAAAGAAAATGATTTGGATGATTTGGCCAGAGGAATAATGGTAGGCCATTTGTTGGAATGTGGCGGACAAGGTGCCGGAGGAAATTTCCAATATGATTGGAGATCTGTTCCGAATATGGACAATTTGGGATTTCCCATCGCAGAGGTGACAGAAAATGACTTGCATATTACCAAAGCTCCAAATTGTGGAGGGTTGATTTCCGAACAATCTATAAAAGAGCAATTTCTATATGAAGTACATGACCCTGCCAATTATATTACTCCTGATGTTACAGTAGACATATCACAGGCTACGCTTAAACAAGAAGGAGACGATTATGTCAGAGTGGGAGGTATAAAGGGCAAAAAGAAGCCGGATAAATTAAAAATGTGTATAGGATATCATGCAGGGTATAAAGTGGCTACATATTTATCATTCGCATGGCCTGATGCCTATGAAAAGGCTCAATATACTGCCGAAATCATTATGAAAAAAATGAAGAGAAAGGGACTACAATGCGAAGATATACGAATAGATTACCTCGGATTGAATGCACTGCATCTAAATGTTGCAGAAATCGACGAAGACCTTATAAAGAAAATAAATGAGGTAGTTTTAAGAATAGCTATCAGGGTCAAGGAAAAATCAGAGGCTATGAAGTTGATTCCTGAAATTTCACCTCTTCAACTTAATGGCCCCCCTGGAGCATCGTTTTTTGGAGGACGTTCACCTATTCAAGATGTCATAGGTCTATGGCCTACTTTGATAGATAGAGATGAAGTAAAGCTGACATCACACGTTTTGGAGGTGAAATAACATGTCAATAGTATATCTAAATACTTTGGCTCATGGACGCTCGGGAGATAAGGGCGATACGAGCAATGTGTGTGTATTTGCAAGAAATCCCAAAGATTATGAGTTTTTGAAACGGATCTTGACTGTAGATAGGGTAAAAAAATATTTTGGAGATATGGTAAAGGGAGAAATAATCCGCTATGAAGTAGAGACATTACATGGATTTAATTTTGTTATGAAGCATGCTCTAGGTGGTGGGGCGACACATTCTTTGAGGCTTGATTCATTGGGAAAATCGATGGGTTCTGCATTTATGAGAATGAAAATAGATACAGATGAATAATAAAAATAGATACGGATAAATAGAGCAATAATATAATAATGTTTTATAAATTTTAATAAATAAAAACATAAATAAACTACAAAAAATATATAGGAGGTTTTATAATGAATAATAGTGATATTTCAGGTTTTTATAAGTTATCACAGTTAGAAAGAGTAAAAAAAATCGCAGAACTTACAGACATCTCACCCGAAGATGTAAAGGCCATTTCTGAGGCAGGGAGTTTGACCAATGATTTGGCGGATCATATGATTGAAAATGTAATAGGAACATATTCACTACCTATGGGAGTAGCACTTAATTTTAAAATAAACGGAAGAGACGTCTTGATTCCTATGGTCACAGAAGAAGCTTCTGTCGTAGCAGCTGCATCCAATTCTGCTAAAATGGCTAGAGTGGCAGGAGGATTTACAACATCTTTTACCGGGTCAATTATGATTGCTCAAGTACAAGTAGTGAATGTACCTGACCCCAATTATGTAAAAAATATAATTCTTGAAAATAAAGACAAAATAAAAGAAATATGTAATGCAAAAGACCCTATTCTTGTAAAATTTGGTGGTGGATTCCACGATTTGGATGTGCGTGTAATTGATACATCCAGAGGGAAAATGGTAATCATACATCTACTGGTAAATGTTGGAGATGCAATGGGTGCCAATGCAGTAAATTCTATGGCAGAAGCAGTATCTCCGTTAATAGAAGAAAAAACAGGTTGTAAGGTAGATTTGCGTATACTATCCAATCTCGCAGTCTATAGATTGGCAAGGGCAAGAGCAGTTTATAAAAAAGAAGTCTTAAGTAAAACGGGCGATCCAGAGGATGGCGCAAAGGTTGTAGAAAAAATTTTGGATGCATATGCCTTTGCAGCGGCAGACCCATATCGTGCGGCTACACATAATAAGGGAATAATGAATGGAATCAGCGCCGCTGTATTAGCCACAGGAAATGATACAAGAGCAATAGAATCGGGAGCACATGCTTATGCAGCCATCTCAGGACGATATACTACATTAAGCACATGGGAAAAAGATTTTGATGGAAATCTTGTAGGAACAATAGAATTACCGATGGCAGTGGGATTAGTCGGAGGAGCGACAAAAATACATCCAGGAGCTAAAGCCGCTGTAAAAATATTGGGAGTTCAATCAGCAAGTGAATTGGCTCAAATATATGCAGCACTGGGACTTGCGCAAAATCTTGCAGCAATAAAAGCCCTTGCTACTGATGGAATTCAAAGGGGGCATATGAAATTGCATGCTAGAAATATAGCTGCATCTGTTGGTGCTACCGGAGAACTTTTAGAAAAAATTGTAGCGCAAATGATTACTGATAAAAATATAAATGCAATATATGCGAAAGAAATATTTGATCGACTTAATTCTAAATAGGAGGAAAGTATGGACAAAAATGAAAATAAGCAACAATTGACAGAGGTATGGGGAGACACGGTTAGTCTAAAAGAATTAATATTTTCTACTATAATCGGAATTGTATTAACAATGGCTTTTTATTTGATAGGAAGGGTTATTTTTAATTCAATTGGCACTATTGAAAAGAGTCTTGCCAATGGGTATTCATTGTTGGTCGGAATCTTGGGATGTTTTGTAGCAGCAGTTATTTCTGCCAAATGTTTTAAACCAAAGCGTATCATAGAAGAAAAGGCGGATCCTGCAAGTCTTGAAGAAATTCTTCATGATGCGGGAATGACTATAGAGGATGAGATAGAAGCTCTCGCTACTCTTGATCCGGGTATCATAAAAGAAATGGAAGATGTGGGATTATATTCTCTTTTGGCTTTGATTCCTGAGGATTCACCAAATTATAAAGCAGAATACAAGGAACTTGATAAAGAAAATATCATAGAAAAAAATATAAAAAAGGAGGTTTAAATTATGAGTACTATATTACTAGCTATTGCAATTTCTCTCGTGGGCGGAATTATATTTTCCATAATTGGAGTTATACCTGGAACAGATGAGACTGCTACTATGGCGCCTCTTACTCTAGTACTTGTCTTGATAGGAGTGCCTCCAACTGTTGTATTCGCATGGTTTATAGCTATTTTGATTGCTATGCAAATCACACATACTGTACCAACTGCTATGGCAGCATTACCGGGTTCGACTATGGCAGTGCCTATGGTTGCTAATTCAAATATAGCAAAAAGATTGGGAATTCCTCATATAGCAATGAGAAAAATGGCTGCAGGGTCATTGATAGGCTCTATAATCGCATTCCCGATAGCAATAATCGTGGCCGGAGCATTGGCTCCTTTGGGTAAAGTCGTAGCTGCATATTCAGGACTTATCTTTACTTTGGGTGCAATTATTATTGCTTATGTTTCCAAAGCTAAATGGGGTGCCATAATTTCTTTGCTTCCATTTGCATTTTTAATCCAAGGACTTCAACGAATATCCGTGGAGACTACAGGGAAAACTTTATTTATATCTATATTTATGGGTATCACAATAGGACCTATGATAGCAGAATTATTTAATGTCATGATACCAATGCGAAGAGAGTTGCAAAAAAGAGATAAACCAAAGGTAATTTGGCTTGCACCGGAATCTAAAAATGTTAAGGGTTCAATATTTCCAAACCCATTTTCTTTCTTTGGAAAATCACAAGTGGGGTATATAGCAGGGGCGTCTGCAGTATCTGCGTGTACTTTCACATTTTCTCCAGTTGGAATGACTGTACTTATGGGAGAATTGATAGCTGCCCGCAAGAAAGAACTATATGATAGGATAACGGCTACTCTTGGAGTTCAAGATGCAGTTTCAAATGCCACTTATCTTGGGGAACTTTTGATTCCCATGGTGGCATTTGGACTTCCCTTAAGCCCGGTTGCATTGGGTCCGGCGTCTCCATTGTTCAATCAGATAAATTTGCATGATTATTTATCAATATCTCAATACTTTATATACGGGATAATCGGAATGGTTGGTGGATGTTTCTTTGCATATCCTCTATCTATCAAAAAAGCTCGTTCATGGACAGAAGCAATGTTTCGATATGTTTCTCATGAAGCATTAATAGGAGCTTTTATGGGATTAATATGCATGCTTGCATTTTATGAAGCGGGTATATTCGGAATATTCGTAGCCGTATTTGTAGGAATATTCGGTGGAATTTTAAATAATTTATTTGGAATACATACAGGAGTGCAATTTATGGGATATTATGCCTCTGGGTATATTGTTACGCAAGTAATTGCATTGTGCAAATTTATAAATTAAAAATTTGGTTTAAGATTTATTGTTAGGACTAATAAAATAGACTGTCTGAAGTAAAATTTTACTCAGACAGTCTTTAATAAATAATAATAAAAATTAAAACAATAAAAGTTTTAAAATATATTTATTATGAATATAGTGAATAAACGGCGGTTTTTATAAAAACCGTTTTTTTATTACTAATATTTTTTAAAAAAATATGATATACTAAAAAAAATGAAAAAATAAAAGAGGGTATGATGGCAAATATAACTTTAAAAAATATAAAAAAAAAATATCCCAATGGATGCGTGGCTATAGATGACCTAAATCTGGAAATAAAGGACTCTGAATTTGTCGTATTGGTGGGACCATCAGGAAGTGGGAAATCTACTATCTTGAGGATAATATCAGGTTTGGAGGAGATAACTTCAGGAGAAATTTTCTTTGATGAAAAAAATGTAGTTAATTTATCTCCCAAAGACAGAAATGTATCTATGGTATTTCAAAACTATACCTTGTATCCACATATGAACGCATATGAAAATATAGGATTTAATTTAAAAATAGATAAAAATAATAAAATAAATAAAAAAAATTTAAAAGATAAAATTTTAGATATAGCTCAAAAGTTAAAAATAACAGAAATTTTAGATAGAAAACCAAAAGATATGTCAGGTGGGCAAAGGCAAAGGGTTGCCTTGGGAAAAGTAATAATCAGAGAACCTTTGGTATTTTTGTTTGATGAACCACTATCAAATCTTGATGCCAGACTCAGAGCTTCGATGCGCCTTGAGATATTAAAATTACACAAAGAATTAAAAGAATCAAATAAAAATGCAACTATTATATATGTGACTCATGACCAACTGGAAGCTATGACTATGGGTGATAGAATTTGCCTTTTAAACAATGGGAAAATAGAGCAATTTGATACGCCGGCAAATCTATATAATAATCCAAAAAATATTTTTGTAGGTGGATTTATAGGAAATTTCCCTATGAATTTTATTAAAGGAAAAATAACAGGAGAAAGAGAAATAGTTTTTGAGTTTGGTAATAACAGGAAGCTATATATAGGCAAAATATTAGAAAAAGAAAAATTATTAAAAATAACAAATTATTATGAAAAAAATGTTATTCTGGGAATAAGAGCAGAAGATATTGAAAATCTCAAATATCCTGTTGAAAATAGAAATACCTTTGAAGGAGCCATTGATATAGTCGAAAACCTTGGAGATCAGCTGTACAAACATTTCAAAATAGATGGATTCGACCTAGTTTGTAGAGTTGATGTAAAGGATATGCAAAGTTCAAATTATTTCTATTTTAATGTAAGCAAAGCTATATATTTTGATTGCGAAAACGGAGAAAGTATATATGAAAATGAGAGAAAAAGTTCCGGCAATAGTGAAAGCTGACAAAATTTTTATGTATTTGCATTATAATGGGTATTCATCACAGAGTAAAATCGCTCAAGACCTTGGTATTTCTAGAGCGAGTGTAAATAGACTTTTGCATATATTGACGGAGCTTAAATATTTGTATTTTGAAAATAAAAAATATTCTCTAGGTGAAAAATTTTATTTCTTTTCAGATAAACATGAGAAATATAATTTAATAAAAAATATATCTTATCCGTATTTAGAAAAATTATCCTTAAAATTTAAAGAGACATTCAAGGTGAGTGTCTTGGATGGGAATAAAATCAGAACGATTACAACGGTAGAAAGTAGTGATGTGGTAAAAGTATCTGTCGCAGAAAATGCTATTTTCCCGCTTCATGCAGGTGCTGCGAGCAAACTTTTGATTTGCCAATTAGATAATAACAAATTGGATGAACTTTTGGATAAAAAATTACCAAAATATACCGAAAATACAATTACGGATATAGAAGAATTGAAAAGACAGCTTCTAAAAATAAGTATAAA
Organism: Fusobacteriaceae bacterium; assembly: GCA_031289425.1. Lineage (GTDB taxonomy): Bacteria > Fusobacteriota > Fusobacteriia > Fusobacteriales > Fusobacteriaceae > JAISST01. The sequence goes on along the minus strand of JAITPM010000114.1, from coordinate 9,469 downwards.
TAAAATTGCTTTTGATAATATGGAACATAGCAATAATTTGAAAGCGGTCGCTGTTCCTATTTTGAGTAAAACTAATAAAATAATTGCTGCAATTAGTTGTCCATTTTTTTGTGATGAACTTACAGAAGAGAATGAAAAATTGGTTGTAAAAGAAATGAGAAAGATAGCCGGTGAAATTGAAAAAAGGCTGATCGATTTTGAAAATCAACCATCTAAATAGAGAGGCAAGTCAAAAAATTGTTTTGTATTTGTACAATATATATTATATATTGACAAAAAATAAAAAATAGATTATAACTATATTATGGATATTCACAAATAATTGTTTAGAAAATTATTATGGAAATTATAAACTTTTATTTTATTTGCATCTAAAGTTTGAATATTGTTCTCTTTACTTATAAAGTGTAATAAATTTGATTTATTTTGTTAAATAATCTTAAGATGCATAAAATATATTGACATAACATGTTAAAGTTGGTAAAATTCATAAATAATTAGTATATATGATTTAGATGAAAGAGAAAGGGAATTATATATGTACGCTATAAAAAGGAGAAAGTTTATTTTGGGACTTTCTTTGATTATATTAATAATAATAGCCGGGTTTCTATTTTTTAGGAATAATGGATATTATCTCGTTATCGAAAACAGAGAAACTGGAAATACAGTTGAGTACAAGTTACCGGACAAAAATTTTTCGCTGGGTTATACTCATTCAGTTATGAAAACAGAAACGGAAGAGTTTTTTGTGGTAGGCGATAAAAAGCAAATAATTCTAGAAAAAACGGTCTATGAATCTTATGGCGTAGGATTACCATTTTTACCTGATGAAGGAGAGATGCAAGTCAAGGATGGGAAATTTATTCTCAAAATAGAAAGAGAATTTCCCAGTATTTCTATGGTTATATCCCCAATTGCAGAACATTACTTAAGGATTCAAAATAAAAAGTACATGCTTAGCAATATTTTGGGAGATAAGCCGGTTAAAATTTTATTAAAAATTAAAAAAAGAATTATTTAGTTATATCTTAAAAGAGCGTTCATATATGATTTTCTATATCCAAAATATATATTGAGAGGTGGTCCGATGACAGATAAGATAAGAAAAGATCTAGATGAACCTGGAACTTTAAATAAAAATTTAAATCCAGAAGATGTTGCCGTAGATGTTGATGAACTTTTAGCAAAATATGATAAAGGTTCTAATTTTAGAGTACTATCTGGTATACAAGGGAAATTGGTTGCAGCATTATTATTTTGTTTTACATTGTTTCAACTTTATTATTCTCAAAATCCAATAGATGCTCAAGTAGCTCGTTCTATCCACTTAGCATTCGGTCTGTCTGCCGTATTTCTTTTATATCCGCTCCATGGTAAAATGGATAAGCACAAAATAAATCCGCTTGATTTTTTGTTGGCTATACTAGCGGCTGGTTGTTGCCTTTATGGAGTTGTGTTTTATGGAGATATTGTAATGAGGGCGGGACTTGCAAATACTAACGATATGATAGTGGGAGCAATCGTAATAATACTGGTGTTGGAAGCAGCAAGGCGAGTTATTGGGCTTCCAATGGTAATAGTATCACTTATATTCATACTATATGCAGTTTTTGGGCGTAGTGTTCCGGGAATAATGAGTCACAGAGGAGTTAGTATAAATGCTTTGGTACAACATCTCTTCTTTACTACAGAAGGGATATTAGGGTTACCTATAGGAGTATCTTCTACGTTTATATTTCTATTCTTATTATTTGGTGCTTATTTGGAAAAAACAGGAATGGGAGAATTCTTCATAGATTTAGCAAACAGTATATCAGGAAGTTCACCGGGTGGGCCTGCAAAAGTTGCAGTTATATCAAGTGCGTGTATGGGAACTTTATCCGGAAGTTCTGTTGCCAATGTAGTAGGAACCGGAAGTTTTACTATTCCTATGATGAAAAAATTAGGGTATAAACCAGAATTTGCCGGTGCAGTGGAAGCCACAGCTTCTACCGGAGGTCAATTGATGCCGCCTATAATGGGCGCTGCTGCATTTTTACTTGCTGAAATAACGAATACACCATATAAGACAGTTGTATTGGCAGCTGTTGTTCCGGCAGTTTTATATTACATGGGTGTATTTGCCGGAGTGCATTTCGAAGCCAAAAAATTAGGCTTAAGGGGATTATCAAAAGATGAAATCCCAAAATTAATAAATGTTTTGAAGACAAGAGGTCAATTGGTTATTCCTATAATAGTTGTAATTTTCCTTTTGACAAAAGGATATTCTCCTATAAGGGCAGCGTTGGGTGCGATAGTTTCTACTATAATATGTGCTTCTATCAGAAAAGAAACAAGATTGACTCCTAAAGATCTATTCCTTGGTATGATACAAGGGGCAAAAAGTGCGCTTACAGTTGTGTCTGCTTGTGCCTGTGCCGGAATTATCACTGGAATTGTAACAAAAACCGGAGTAGGTCTAAAAATGGGTTCAGTTCTTGTGGGAATAGCAAACGGAAACCTTTTACTTACTTTGATATTTACAATGATTACATCATTAATACTCGGTATAGGAGTACCAACGACAGCCAATTATGTTATCACATCTACCATAGCCGCTCCGGCTATATTGATGATAAAGGATGCTGCCGGGGTACCTATAGTTCCTGTACTTGCAGCTCACTTATTCGTTTTCTATTTTGGAATCATAGCAGATGTTACTCCTCCTGTTTGTCTGGCTGCGGTTGCTGCCGCAGGAGTAGCAAAATCTGAACCTATGAAGACAGGTCTTCAAGCTACAAGACTTGCTATAGCGGCATTTCTTATTCCATATATATTTGTAATGGAACCACAACTTATAATGATCAACCCTACTATATTTGTTATTGTTAAGATTCTCACTGCTTTGATAGGGGTAGTGTGTGTATCAGTAGCATTAACCGGTTATTTTAAAACTAACTTAAATATTATAGAACGTATATTAATACTTGCTGCAGGTCTTTTCACAATAGAACAAAGTACTTGGACTGATGTAATCGGAATAGCAATTATTGTATTAGTGTGGATTTACCAAAGTATAAAAGCTAAAAAAGAAGGAAAAATTTAAACTTTAGAGAGGCGTCAATTTTATTTATTTTATAAATTAAAAAATTACTGGAGGTATTTTATGAAAAAAATTATTTCTTTACTGGTTATTGTTTTGACAAGTGTATTATTTAGTGCACCAACTTACATAAACATTGGTACAGGAGGAACTGCAGGTACTTATTATCCATTAGGCGGAGCTTTTGCTGAAATATGGAATTCTAAGATTACAGATGTAAATGCAGTTGCTGAGTCAACAGGAGCTTCTGTAGCTAATGTAAATATGCTACAAAAAGGCGACTTAGATGTTGCTATTATCCAAAATGACGTTGCATATTATGCTGAAAATGGAGTAGAATTATTCAAAGAAAAAATAGGCGCTGTAAAAGGAATGGCTATTTTATATCCAGAACCAATCCAATGTATAACAATTGATCCTAGTATTAAAGCTGTAGCAGATCTAAAAGGTAAAAGCGTTGCTATAGGTGCTATAGGGTCTGGAACAAGTCTTAATGCACTACAAATATTGGAAGCTGCAGGGCTTACTGAAAAAGATGTAAAAATATTATATTTATCATTCGCTGAAGCTGTTACAGCTATGAGAGATGGACAAGCAGACGCTGCATTCCAAGTTGCTGGTATACCTACAGCTGCAATAGTTGACTTGGCTACTCAAAAAGATGTACGTATAGTACCGGTTGATGGAGAATTATCTGCAAAATTAAAAGCAAAATATTCTTATTATACAGATTATAAGATACCTGGCGGAACTTATAGTACTCAAAAAACAGACGCTACATCTGTAACTGTTCAATCTATGCTAGTAGTTAATGAAAAAGTTAGTGAAGAATTGGTTTACAATATGCTAAAAACTATATATGAAAGCAAAGAAAGAATCACTGCTGCACACAAAGTTGGAGCTCTTATAATACCTGAAACTGCATTGCAAGGTATGAGTATAACTCTTCACCCAGGTGCAAAAAAATACTTTGATGAAAAAGGAATAAAATAAATAATACAAAAAAGCTGGTAGAGATACCAGCTTTTTTAGTTGCATTTTTATATTTAATTTTTTAAGCTTTGTATCGGAGCAGGTATTTGACCGCCGCGATTTATAAATTTGCTTGGGGAAAACCTATTTATTTTCATTACAGGTCCATATCCGAAAAGACCTCCAAAATTAACCCCTTCATTGTCCTTTTTACCTACTGCGGGAATGATACGTACAGCTGTAGTTTTAGAGTTTATCATCCCTATAGCGGCTTCATCTGCAATCATTCCGGCGATAATATCTGGATGTGTATCTCCTGGGATTACTATCATATCGAGACCAACAGAACAAACTGCTGTCATTGCTTCCAATTTTTCTATAGATAGGGAGCCTCTCTCTACTGCAGCAATCATTCCGGCATCTTCAGATACAGGTATAAATGCTCCGGACAATCCACCCACACGACTGGATGCCATGACTCCACCTTTTTTGACAGCATCATTCAATATGGCAAGGGCGGCAGTAGTTCCATATCCACCACAACTCTCTATACCCATTTCTTCTATAATATGAGCTACAGAATCTCCTACGGCCGGAGTAGGGGCCAAAGATAGGTCGACTATCCCAAAGGGCACCATAAGCATTTTGCTGGCTTCTACACCGATTAATTGACCCATTCTAGTTATTTTAAATGCGGTCTTTTTTATAGTATCTGCTATTTCTGAAATCTCTGCATCTGCAGGAATTTTTTTTATGGCTTCTCTCACAACTCCCGGACCTGATACTCCCACATTTATAACAACATCATTTTCTCCTATTCCGTGAAAAGCTCCGGCCATAAAGGGATTATCTTCGACAGCATTACAAAATACGACTAATTTTCCTGCTCCCATGCACTCGTTATCTTTTGTAAGGGTGGCAGCTTCCAATATTTTATGTCCCATTATTTTAACTGCATCCAAATTTATTCCGGCTCTTGTAGAACCGACATTTACAGATGCACATACTTTTTTGGTTATACTTAGGGCTTCTGGGATTGCGTCTATCAATTCTCTTTCTCCGGGAGCAAATCCTTTTTGGACAAGGGCAGAAAAACCACCTATGAAGTCTATTCCGATATCGCAGGCCACTTTGTCGAGTATTAATGCGTATTCTAGAGGATTGCCACCTGAAGCTCCCAAAAGTAAAGAAATAGGTGTTACTGCAACTCTTTTATTTATGATAGGAATACCATATTTTTTGGAAAGGTATTCTCCAGTTTCTACTAACTTATTGGCTACTCTATATATTTTTTTGTATATTTTGTCGCAGCTTTTTTTTATGTCTGCATCCATACAATCTATCAAAGAAATTCCCATTGTTATGGTTCTGATATCCAGGCTTTGGTCTTGTATCATAGTTATCGTTTCTAATATTTCTTGATTGCTAATCATTTACCCCTCCGTATGTCAAATTAAATTTTGTGCATAGAATTAAAAATGTCTTCATGCATAATATGAATTTCTAAACTCTTTTTTTTGCCAACTTCTTGCATTTTATCTACAAAATTTGTAAATTCAACATTTAATTTATCAATGTTTACAACCATAATCATTGCAAAATATTCACCTAAAATAGATTGACTAACATCAGTAATATTGGCTTTATATTTAGCACACTCCACAGATACATCGGCTAAAATCCCAATAGTATCTTTACCTATAACTGATAAAATTGCGTTCATTCACATATCCCCCCTGTTTAAATATTTAGATTACTTGACCATTATATATTGAAAATGCTTTTATTTCAAGTAAAAAAATAAAATTGTTTTTTTGGTGTAACTATTGACAATACAGCGAAATAATGTTATAGTGTTGTTGTAACAAATAATATTACATCATGTGGGGGTATAAATGGAAATCAGAAAAATGGTTTTAGATGATTTAGATGAAGTAGTAGGTGTAATAGCAAAGGCTTTTATAGATAAGCCATTATACAAATATTTTGCAGAAGATGAAAAAGAAAGAGAAAATTTTTTATATTCTATATTTAAGTATAGAATAAGTAATAACTTTAGTGATAAAATAATAGATGTTGCTGTAGAAGGAAGAAAAATAATAGGGGTTGCATCTTGGGATTTTCATGACCTTAATCAAAAACCTGATTCAAATGCAGTTAAAAATATGGAAAATGCATTATCCATGTGTAGGAAAGAAACAAGGGAACATTGGTTCTATTTTTTTAAGATTTTAACTACAACTATAAAAGAAATTATTGCACCTCCATTCTGGGCGTTGTCCCCTATTGCGGTATTACCAGAAGAGCAAGGTAAGGGGGTAGGTAATGCTTTGATAAAGAAAAAATTGAAAGAAATAGACGATTCGCATTATCCATGTTTTTTGGCTACGCAAGAAATCTCGAATTTAAAAATATATGAGAAATATGGGTTTAAGGTGGTCAAAGAGGATATACTTGCGTTAAATTTACCTAGTTATAATATGGTACGTGAGGGGTGTGTGGTTACGGGGTAAAAGGTTTAAAATAAAACAGAGGAATTCAGCCTATATTTTAAAATAGTTGAATTTGACCATTTAAAAATAAGATTATAGAATTTTTCCATGTTTATTACATAATTTTAATGGTTTTTGTGTTTAAAATCACATTATTATACATTATATAAAAATACAGGAAATATTATCATATAAAAAATATTCCCTGTATAATCTCTAATTCATTTTAAACAAAACACATAATTATTTTTTCAAAATCAATGCTTGAATATCCACATCTTTCTCAATCATTTTATTATCTATCATAAATTTTGTAGTTTTTTTCATTGAATCTATGTCACTTTCTTTTATAGTATTATCAAAATCATACATTTCATACATCTCTTTTACTGCATCTATAGGAAGGTCTGTTTCTTTAGCCGTTATTGCTATTATTTCCTCATAATTATTTTTTATATACTCTAAAGTTTCCTTTCTGGCATCTATAAATTTTTCTACGGCCTCAGGGTTTGACTTATAATATCTGGCACTTGTGGCCGTTACTATTGTAGCATCTACCAATCCTTCACCGGTAGTAACTATATTATACCCGTCCTTTATCGTAGTATATGCTACAGGACCTGCAAGCAATGCAAGGTCTACACTACCACCAACCAATGCAGCTCTGGCATTTGGAAGCCCCATTTGAATAAATTCTACATCTGATTCTTTTAGACCATCTTTTGCTAAGTATGCAATAAGTAATTCATGCAAAATAGTCCCCTTTGGTCCTGCTATCTTTTTACCTTTTAGGTCAGAAGGACTTTTAATATTTTTATCTTTTGAAAATAGAGTAAAAGCTTTTGGAGATCTGCTGTAAACATCTATTATTTTGATATCTGAACCATTGGAACTAGCTAAAATCGCAGATGTCGCTCCGACAGCGTTTAAAAATTTTATATCTCCCGAAGCCAAAGCATTCGTTTGTTCCGGTCCAGTTGTAAGGTCTGAATAATCTACTTCAAAACTTATTTTTTCAAAATTAGATTTGAATATTCCCTTTTCTTTTTCTACTATTGAAGGGACATTTAATGGTGATTTCACATAAGTAATAGTTACTTTGTCCTTTGAAAAAGCGAAGATACTGATAAATAAAGTTGTTAATACGAATAAGATTTTTTTCATAAAATTGTTCTCCTTTTTTATTTTTTATTATTATTTAATTTTTAATTAATATTCTTTAATATATCCTGTTTTAATTTTATAAATTTTTCGCTTAACAAATCACGATTGTAAGAATTATCATCTATATCGTATTCTTTTATGACTTGCCCATTTGCAAAAATAACAATTTTATTCCCCAAAATCAGACCTTCATCTATATTATGAGTCACAAATAAAATCTCTTTTTTAGTTAAAGAGTGTATTTTTATAAGTTCATCCTGCATTGTTTTTCTGGTAAAATAATCAAGCGCTGCAAAAGGTTCATCCATAAGTATGATATCAGGATCGTATATCAATGCCCTTGCGATAGCAACTCTTTGTTTCATTCCGCCGGATAATTGTCTGGGGTAAGCTTTTTCAAAATTTTGTAACCCAACTGTCTCTATCAATTGAAGAATTTCGCCTTTACTTTCTTTGGTTTCCTTCTTCCCCAGAACAAAAGCTATATTTTCATAGACATTTAGCCATGGCATAAGACGTGGTTCTTGAAAAACGAAACCTATTTTTTTATTTCCGGGAATATCAATAGAGCCTTCATCCATATTTTCTAAGTTTGCAAGTATGCGTAAAAATGTAGTTTTACCACATCCACTTTTCCCCAATATTACTGTAATACCATTTTTATAGGTATGAAAATTGAGCCCGTCAAATACTTTTATTTGCTTTCCGGATAATTCATAAGATTTTACAAGATTATTTACTCTAATTCCAACTATTTTCAACACCCTCTCCTAATATTTTCTTTAAGCTCAATCTAAAAATTGTATCAGAAATATACCCAATTGTACCGATTACTATTATTCCTACAAATATTTTATCAGAGCGGGACATTTGTTCAGAATCTAGTATAAAGTATCCAAGACCGCTGGCAGCGGCGATCATTTCAGCCCCTATTATAGCTCTCCAGGCATACCCCAGACCTATCCTCATCCCGACTAAGATATCTGGTATCGCATATGGGATTATTATTTTAACAAATATTTTTGACTTTGAAAATTTAAATATTTTTCCAACTTCCAATAATTTTTCATCACATGATGAAATTCCTTTTTTTATATTTAAGAACATTGGAAAGAATGAAGCTAAAATTATGACGATGACTTTTGATAATTCTCCTATTCCAAACCACAATATCAAGAGAGATATAAGCGCCAGAGGTGGGATATTTCTCAAAAATTCGAGAAACCCATTATAGTACGATATAGAATTTTTTTTCATTCCCGCAAAAGTGCCAAATAAAATGGCAATAGAAAATGAGATTGTATATCCTTTTATAACTCTCTGCAAACTAGCCGATATATGTCTTATCAGTTCGCCATTTGTTATAGTTTTAACAAATGAACTCAACACTTTTTGTGGAGGAGGGAAAATATATGTACTCCAAATATTCATTTTTGAAAGGACAAGCCACAATAAAATAAGTATTATAAATATTATGCTTTCTTTAAAAATTTTTTTCATATATTATACTCCGTCGCCATTATGGCATCCATTATCGCAATATAGAAGTTCTATTATTTTTTTATTTTTATCAGAATCATTTTTTATATCGAAATATTTGTCTATTTTATCTTTGGAACAAAGAGAGACAGAGTCATTGCCATACTCACTAAAAAAACCGGGAGGTATAGGGCTTTTTGCTATATCAACACCTTCAATTTCTATATCATTATTTGTTGAAAATTCTTTCCACGTATAAAAATATGTATTTTTCATT
>JAITPM010000099.1 GCA_031289425.1 Fusobacteriaceae bacterium | reverse complement strand
ATTCCACAGCGGCGACGTAACAATCTCGAAAAACTGTTGGGCATTTTCGACCAGAAAAAAACGTATGACGGAAATCATTTGTTAGATATTCAAGATGAAGATTTTTCCGACGAATTTCGTCCGATTATCCGTCGTTTGGAAGCAGCATGGCAAGATAGTCAGGTAATGGCAAATATGGAACTCGAAGATGACTATCTTTTTGATATCCAAACAATAGAACGACAAAAAGACTATATCATCAATGAAAAGAATAAAACTATTGAAGAACAAGAAAAAGCCCTTGTCCAGGAACATGTAGAAAAAGAAAAAGCCGTTGCGGAAGCAGAAAAAGAACGTACGGAGAAAGAAAAAGAACGTAAGGAGAAAGAAAAAGAACGTGCAGAGAAAGAAAAAGAACGTACGGAGAAAGAAAAAGAACGTGCGGAGAAAGAAAAAGCGCTTGCGAAAGCAGAAGAAGAACGTGCAGAAAAAGAAAAAGCGCTGGCTGAAATTGCCGAGTTAAAACGTCGTTTGGCAAATCAATAATTGTCCGGAGGTTTATTATTACTCCGAAACGTAAACTATATCGTCCGCTTTTTCGTGGACAAACTCAAATTTGGTGGTTCTGTCGATGGCTTTGCGACAGTGTAGGGAGGAATGAAGTTGGTGGAAAAGGCTTTGGTGGAGTCAAATTGGGTGGTGGCGCAGAATTTTTTTACTCTGACTGCTGAGGGGGAGTTTTTTACGGATAAGTTAGAACATTAAATATATCTATTATTTATTATTAAATTCGATAATAGCGTTTTCCATATTTTTTTGAGGTAAAGTTTTAAAAACCGTATATATTAAATGATTTTTAGGGAATATTATTGACCACGCAGTTAGAAATATAATTATCAAATCTACACTCAGAGACTTATGAGCATCATACCATATCTCTAAGTCGCATTTAAAAGGTTGAATTACTTCATTTAAGAACGTTTTAGGATCGTTAGCTCGTGTTAAATAATCTTCTTCATCTCGAAAAATCACAGAACCAATACCTGTAAGTCCGGGGCGATTACTGTATATTTTCACACGAATGCTATCAGGATAAGTGTCAATAGTTTCAACTATTGGACGAGGACCAACAATGCTCATGTCGCCTTTTAAAATATTAATTAGTTGAGGTAGTTCATTGAGTTTTGTTTGTCGAAGAAATCTGCCGAATGGTAACACTCGCGGATCTTTACGGATTGTCAATAAACGGGAACCCATAGTCGGACTATTTTTCAACATGGTTGCAAACTTCCATATATAAAATGGGTTGTTCTTATATCCTATTCTTTTTTGGAAATAAAATACCTTATGTTCACCTGTAATTAAAAGAATAATACAAATAACAACAAGTATCGGCAATAGTATTACCAAAGAAATGAGTGATAATAAGATATCGAAAAAACGTTTAAGAAAATTATACATATTACATTCTTTGATCTAAGTGTTTTCCTTTTTCTATATGTTCAAAATTCGGCAAATATTCTTTTAATATCTCAACAACTGAACCCTTATTTACAGTATTTGAGCAAAAAAGACTCTCCAAACGTTTAAAAATATTATCAATCTCTGCCATATTCCGTTTGGGAGAATTTTTAATAATTCCTAAATTGATAAATGTTAACAAATCAAGTTCTTCATTATTTGTATAAAATTCTTCAAATGACTTCTCACCTGATGTATCCGATTCAAAAAAACAGATTGGATATGAGGTTATTTTTTCTCCAAGTTTTAATGCTTTATCTCGTGCTTCATCTTCTGTTTTACAAATATCTGCCTCAAGTCCTAAACTGTTTAATAATGCAATAGCAATCTTAGAAAAATCCAGCATATCTTTATTTTCATCTAATTCAGGGAAAAATATATCTCCCGATTCTCCTAATACCGAAGCGGCTAAACAAATTTCGCCTGATTCAACCGGAGAAACAAAAAAACGTTTAATTCCTAATGGACATGATAAAGGTTGACGTTTATTTATGCGCTCAATAAAACCTAATGGAAGACTGCCGTTTGAAAAAGCAACATTAGCAAAACGAGCTGTTGTAATGGGTATTACAGACGAATATGCCATAATAAGCTCTTCCATTAACTTTTTACTGGCGCCCATTATATTTACCGGATTTGTCGCTTTATCCGTTGAAACACAGAAAAAATGTCTGGGTGGAAATTCTGCTAATAATTCTAATAATTGACGAGCCCGCAGAACATTATTGTTAATCATTGCTTCTATCGAAAAGACATCTTTCTCGCTGCGAACATGCTTGTGTGCGGCAAAATTGGCGACAATATCAAAAGGTGCAAACCGTCGAAATATTTTTTCAAATACTTTATCTCCAAAGTTTACCGGATAAGTAATAAAATCATCAGGTATATTATAACCGACTGAACTGCGCAAATCGCGTACTAATTCAGTCAACCCGTTTTCGTTTATATCAATTACATACAACCGTTTAGGACGAAAACGAAGTAATGCCTTAATATAGTTTGATCCGATAGTGCCGGCGCCACCAATTACCAAAACGGATTTTTCATCAATTTGCGCATGTAATTTGGTGTTATTTTTCTGAAAATCTTCAGTTAAAAGGCTTGTATCCCGTCCGGTTACGTGTTGGGATATAAATTTGTCGATATTGAAATGTGTGTACATTTTATTTAAAGTTAGTAATGACATATTTATAACTCTCTATCACTGTTTTTAGGATATAGTCTAATTGTTCTTTTGTGAGATTATTATAAACAGGAAGAGTGATTTCATTTTCATATAATTGATATGTCATGGGATAATTAGCAATATTATATCCTCGTGATTTAAATACAGAAAGCATTGACATAGGGATATAATGAACATTTACGCCAACTCCTTTTTCTCCAATATATTGTATCATAGCATCCCGTTTTTCTTCATCAAATCCTTTTATTCTTAATAAGAACAAGTGATATGAACTCTCTACTTTTTCATTCTTTGCAGGAGGTAAAATAGCCCATTCATATTTTGAAAACTCTTTGATATAATGTGCAAAGATAGATTTTCGTTCAGGTAAAAATTTGGAAGAATAACGTCTCATCTGAGCCAAACCTACACTTGCACATAAGTCGGGCATATTCACTTTTAATCCTTGATCAATTATATCATACCTCCATGCTCCCGGTTGATTTTTTTCAAATGCACTCTTATTTTGTCCATTTAACGATAAGGCTTTCAAAAATACCAGTTCTTTTTCATTATCAAAGGGTACGGGAAGATTAAGTACAATAGCGCCTCCTTCTCCTGTTGTGATATTCTTTACCGAGTGAAGAGAAAAGACAGAGACGTCGCTAAGTTTTCCGCTTGGCAATCCTTTATATGTTGCGCCTAAAGAGTGTGCTGCATCAGATAAAACTAAAATTCGTCCTAATTTTCTTTGATTTTCGGAATCTACTCTGAACAATGATTTAACAGTATCCAAATTTACTATTTCATTTATTTTATCATAATCGCAAGGATAGCCACCCATATCTACAGGAATAATCGCCTTTGTTTTAGGTGTAATTGCTTTTATAATATTAGCAGGATCAATTGTAAAATCTTCTTTTACATCAACCATTACGGGAATTGCTCCCATATTCATCACACATAATGCTGTTGCACTATATGTATATGCAGGTATAATAACCTCATCGCCATATCCAACCCCAAACCAGCGCAACATAAGCATTGCTCCTGACGTCCAGGAATTAACGCAAAGTACGGCTTCGGCATTAGTAAACTTTCGAATTTCTCCTTCTAAAGCTCTGGCTTTGGGACCGGTAGTTAACCAACCTGTATTGGTTAACGTATCCATCATCTCGTCAATGACTTCCTTATCAATGACAGGTAAACAAAACGGTATTTTCATTTTTTATTTAATTATTTAATTTATAAAATATTATATTCATTTTTAATATTATATTCATTTTTGCGCAATTACATAAGAAACATATTTCCATTTATCAAATGTTAGTTTATTGAAAAATAAATTATCAATTGTTGCCAAAAAATGTCGCTGGCGTTCATTTCTGCCGAACGCACTGAGAAATCCTGTTGTTTTTATTTTATATGAGGAAAATTGCTCTAAAAAAATGTTTAATTCTTCAACTGAAATATATCTCCACGAACTACCCCAATCAACAAATTTTTTTCTGGCATATTGGTGAAATGGAGATGCAATTAAATTTTCCACAAATAATAATTTCCCATTGGGCTTCAACGCTTTATAAATCTCGTCAAAAACTTTTTTTTGAATTTCAATATTATTATTTCGTCCTATTCCTCCAATAATAGATTTAAATACTATAAGGTCAAAGAAATTTTCATAAGGTATATTCGTTGCATCAATATCTTGATAGGATATTAAAGGAGAAACATTGTGCAATATATGAAGTTTTTCGGCTGTAATTTTTGTGTCTTTCAAATCGGAACATATAACCGTTTTCCCTTTTAATGCAAGCCAAAGAGATAAACCGCCTTCCCGTCCACCGAGTTCCAAACAGTTATGAATGGCGTTCCAATCAATATTGTTTTCCCAATAGTCAAGAGATTTTGACCATGTTTTTACATCCCATTGAATGATGTCAGATTGTAATTTTTGATTTAGAATCATAATTCAAAATTGTGTTTAAAATTTTTTGTCCTGCATCTCCATTTCCATAAAGTTTGTTTTCAAATCCTGTTTTATCTTTGTTTAACATTAATGCCACATTATTTAAAATTTTATTTTCATCGCTTCCTGCAAGAATATTAAAACCATTATCAACTAATTCTACCCATTCCGTTTCATCTCTCAGGGTTACACAATATTTCCCAAAAAAATATGATTCCTTTTGTAATCCCCCGCTATCAGTCATTACTAATTCGCAATTTTTCAGTAACCATACCATTTCCAGATATCCTACAGGATTTACAAAACGGATACAGCTATTATTAAAATCATAATTTAAATCTTCCAATTTCTTTTTTGTTCTCGGATGTAGAGGAAGTAGAACAGGTATTTTATTCGATATTTCTTCCAAGGCGTTAAAAATATGTTGCAGTTTACAAGTATCATCTGTATTTTCAGCCCGATGAATAGTGGATAAGATAAATTTTCCCTGAATTTTAATTGTGGATTTTCCGGCTTTATTTGCATAAAAAATAGCGGCGTCCTGCATCACATCTCCAGTTTTTACAATTAAACTATTTATAAATTCAAATCCTTCCTTTTGCAGGTTTTTTACTGCAATATCAGTAGGACAAAATAGTATATCACTGATTCGATCGGTTAATATCCGGTTTATTTCTTCGGGCATATTCATATTGAATGAACGTAATCCGGCTTCAATATGAGCGACTTTAATGTGTAACTTTTTTGCGGATAAAGCTCCGGCAATTGTCGAATTTGTATCTCCATAAACCAAAACCCAGTCCGGATTTTCTTTTATTAGAATTTCTTCGATCTTTTCCAACATTTGACCGGTCATTGCTCCATGCCCCAAACCATTTATATCCAGATTATAATGAGGTTCAGGTATATTCAATTCATCAAAAAAGACTTCGGACATGTTGGCGTCAAAATGTTGTCCCGTATGGATTATAACTTCATCCATATCAGGCGTATTTAAAATTAATCGACTGACAACAGCAGCTTTTATAAATTGGGGACGCGCCCCTATTACAGTTATTATTTTCATTTATATATTTTGCATTATATTTAAAAAATTCTTTCCCAACACATCATAAGTGTGATATTTCATTACATATTGATAACCGTTTTCTCCTAATTTTCTACGTTCTTCTTCCTGTATTTCTTGTAAGTGGCATATTGCACAAGTAATTTCTTCGATATTATCCGGTTCGGCATATAATCCACAATTAGCTTCTTTTACAATATTATTCCCAGCTTCAATTGCCTGTATAATAGGTTTTTTTGCCATCATGTAATCAAAAATTTTATTGGGACTAATTCCAAATCTGAATAAAGGCTGTTTCTGTAATCCTATATATAAGGCATCCATGAATTTTAAAAAAGAAGGAATTTGTAATTTCTGAATAGTCGGCAAAAAATGTACATTTGAAATTTTCTTTTCTTTTACATAGTTTTGTAATCTGTTTTTCTCTGTTCCGGTTCCTACTAAAACTAATACAACATTTTTATTTACAAGATTTGCAATAACTTTTATTACAATATCCAATGAATTAGCAATACCATGCGCTCCGGCAAATCCAATAATGAATTTTTTGGCTTCTTTTAATTCATTTAACAATTTCAAATGTTCTTCCGGTAATTCTAAAGGACGTTCCCAATCGCTTATAACGATACCATTGGGTATATGATAAAATTTATCCTTTTCTAATCCATTATTTTCCATGTGTTTATTTGCTTTAGGCAATATTGAAACTACGGCATTTGTATGTTTATACGCATAATTTTCTGCCCACTGCATAACGATAATAAAGGGATGCCGCTTTGAATATCCGCCTAATTCAATTGGAGATAAGGGCCAAAGGTCATGTACTTCAAAAATCAGTTTAGCGTGGTAACGTTTAGCTATTTTATGTGCAGGATAAATATCCAGTGGATAAGTAGATGAAGCAATAACAATGTTCGGATTAAAATCTTTGTATGTTTTTGAAAAAAAGAATAATTTGAAAATAAACAAAAACATGGACAATATTCTGCCTACTCCATTATTCCCTTTGTATTGATTGGTTTTTATCCAATAATAATTAATTCCATCTATATTTTGTTTTCCTTTCACAGGTTGTTTTTTTCGTAAATGAGAATAAGTAGCGCCAACAATTAACACGTTATGTCCTTGTTTTACCCATTCTTTCGCCAAATAATAGGGACGAAACTCCATACCTAATTCAGGAGAACCGGCATAATGATCTATCAATAATATGTTCATAAATAGTACCTTATCGCTATTGTGTAACTTCTACAATGAAAAATATAATGTTAATAGTTTTTCTTTATAGTGGTAATTTTAGTTTTATTCATGTTTTCGAAAATTGAAAAATAGTATAATTATCTCGATGAAATAAGAAGGGAACTCAAAATCAGTTATATATTCCCAAACGATATGAATATTTTTGATATAATCTTTATTTTCGATAATATTATTGAAAAAACGTATAACCATTATTTTTTCAATTATTTTTTTAATGCTATTTTGTATACTTGATTGGTTTTCAGTGCTATTTCACTCCATGAGTATTCATTTCTTAAATTTTTAACTTTGTTTATCATTAGCTCTTGTTCTTCTTGATCCGTCATAATACACTCAATAACATTTTTTACACTTTCAATATCATCAATATTAACAAACCAATTTTTTTTAAATGAATGAAGAGTCTCCACAAAAGAAGGTAAAGAGCTGGCAATAATACATTTATTATAAGATAAAGCATGTAATAAAGCTCCACTTTGAGAGATTTCTCGATAGGGAAATAAAATAAAATTCGAGATATTAAGATAATAATTTAAAAGTTCATCAGATACATATTGAGGAATAAAATTAATCTTATTATTTTCTCCAATTAAATCACATAATTTTTTTCTAAAATTTTCATCAAGAGGTCCAATTAAATTTAATTTTAAATTAGAATATTTATTGCATAATTCATTAAATGCGCTAACTACAATATCAGAACCTTTATAATTTGATAATAATCCAAAATGCATAAAAACAATATCGTTTTTTTTAAAATTAAATTCATTTTTTTCTTCTATAACTTTTGGTCGAATTATTCCATGTGGTACAACATGAATTTTTATACTTGAAATAGTGTAATTTTTAATAACTTGGACTTTTGTCGAATTTGTGTGCACTATGAATAAATCAATATAAGAAGAAATCTTATTGACTCTATTCTTATATTCAATTTTATATTTATCCTCAAGATCATGTGGGAATACATTATGTTTTGTATAAACAATTTTTAAACCGTTTTTTTTGAGCGTTTTTAAAAAGAAAATTTCCCATAAATTTTCTCGTAATGATGGAAACCATTGAAAATGGACTACATTATAATCCTGTTTTATAATATATCTTACAGTTAAAAATAAGTTTATATAATATATAATTCCAGTAAATAATCTTTTTAATATAAACTGACTATTAGAATTTTTTATAAAATTATTCAATAAAAAGGTTTTATTTTTTATTGAATTATCATTAAACCATTTTTTTTTGTTAGACATAAATATATCTACATCAATATTTTTTTCACCTAATGCATTCATTAGATGATAATCATACAAAGGAACTGATGGCGTTAAATCTATTATTGCAATTTTATTTTTATTCATGATAAAATCTTATTAAATAAATTACTAAAATCTTCTGCTTGAGAAATTCTAGAATAGCTATTAATGTAATCCATATCTGGTGAAAATGATGAAGGAATGTCATTTTTCCATTCTTCATATTTATTTTTGATATATTCATATGCCGCTTCTTGATTTTCTGCAGCAAAACCAACATTTGCAGTTATTATCATATCTTTTATGAAAGAATCATCACTCGGAATACATAAAATAGGTTTTTTCATTGCCATATACTCGAATATCTTTGTAGTTATTATTCCTTTTGGTCCCTTATTACTAGATTTATTAGCTAATATTAAAAGAATATCTGCTGTAGCTAATATTTGAGGAACTTCTTTTACTGGAACTGGAGCAAAAACTTCAAAATATTCAAATATTTCATATTGTTTTGATAAACTTGATATTAATTCAGCGGTATAAGAATTTGTATAGAATTGTATTCTAAATGTTTGAGGAGAAATGATATTTGCTTTATGAAGTGATTTTATTGTATTAAAAAGCATGTTGGGATCTCGCATTCCAATTCCTCCAGTACTGATAGTTCCTGTATATTTAATTTGGAAAACTTTATTCTTGGGCATTTCAATTGTAAAAAATAATTCTGGATCAAACCCATTATAGATTAAATGCGAATTAGGATTTATCTTTTTAAGAATAGTTAAATGCCATTTAGAAATAGTCGTCAAAGCAGATGCTTTTCTTAAAAAATAATTTCTTCTATATCGTAAAATGTTAAATGAAATTCTCATACAAATATTTTTGTCTGCTGGATATTGTTCATATATATCTCGTAAATCAATCATATACGGTAATGAATATACTTTAGATAACTTATAAGCGATGGGAATTGGAAATAATGATGATGAGGAGCATAATATAAGGTTTATTTTATTATGTTCAATAATTTCTTTACAAGCATTTACCATATTAGTAATTGTGTGTGTACCTTTGACAAATGGTCCAAAAATAAATGCTCTAGCAAATCGTCTTATTTTTCTTTTTCCAAATGTGCTAATATCGTCGGATGATACAAAAATATGAGTAACATTCACTGATATTGGAACTAAATCAATTAAATGATTTGTGTTATTTTCATAAAGAGGAGAAACTACAAATACTTGCCAATTGTATTTTAATAAATATTTTGAAATATATCCCATTCTGGGTCCAAATCCAGGAGGAAATTCATCACATATTATAAGTATTTTTTTTAACATAATGTATTTTGTCGATTTTTAAGTTTAAAATAGTTTCGATGTTCATTTTCGCTTATCTTATTGTAAAAAAATGGAATTAAACACACAATTAATGATATTAGTATGAATACAATAAATGTTACATTATAGATATAATAATTGAAAGCTCCTGTAGTAAGAGCGCTTTTCATTGAATATAGAGACATAAGGGCTATCCAGTATGGGTTTTTAGGGATTCGTAGTAAAAACAAATACAAACACTGAATTATAATGCCAACATATATTGGAGAAATTAATAATCCTAAAAACCCAAAATTAGACCATGCTTCTGAAATAAATAAAGAGTTTGCAGTGCCAGCCTGTCCTCTTATGATGCCTTCCGGATTAATATATTCCATAATAATACGTGATGATTTTTCAATATATTCGATATCTAAGATTGCGCTTACTTTTTGAGATAATGAGGATAAGCCCAAGAATGAATGAATTTCTGGAAAAATATCAAAACTTAAATATACTCCGGCAGATTGGCTTAATATTAATCGATTTAAAATTGTTTTAAATAGAATTTCACTATCTAAACCTGTTTTATCAGAAGTTAAATAATACATAGCAATCAGTCCAAATAATAAGGCTAAAATAGTAAATATTATGTATTTAACTGGAAGACGCCCTTTTATATAAATTCTTATAAATAAAAAACCTAATAAATAGAAAAGGACAGGAGTTTTTTCAATATTATATGTTACAATTAATATGGAAAAACAAAATAATGTATAAAACCATATTTTATTAAATGATTTATTATTTAGCAACTTATAACAATAAGCCACATAAGATAAAAAAGGAGTTAATGCTAAAGCAAGAATATTTTTTATGTATTCATTTCCTGAAAATTCTCTATTACTAGATATTCTCAATACTAACAAATCACTACGACTGTCTTCGAATAGATGAAACAATGAAATACTTCCAATAACTTTGAAAACATAAATAACTGATAATATACTTATCACGCTTAAAAACAGCAAGAACCATTTCACTAAATTGTTTGTGTTATTTTTATTTGATATCTTTTTATCTATATAATTTAACAGTAAAAACGAAGTATGTTTGTATCCAAATATGCTATTTGTCATAATCATACCTAACGGAAGAACAATCATAACATACATTATAGAAAAAAATCCCATTATGCGAGCATGATCTGATAAATTTCCCAATGCATAATGATTATCAATTTTATAAATCACAAGTAATGATCCTATGAAATTAAAAAGAATCAAATCGACATAAAATATCCATGATATCATATTCGGTAAACGTAAAGACAATGTACCTGCCGCCTTTTTAAATAGGTAAATAGATATCAATAATACACTTAAAGCTAAAAATAAATACATCTATCAATATATTAGATAAATTTTCTAAAGACAATTTTCTAAAAAGGTATTATTAAACGAATGCTAATTATAAATATGGTATAGAATTTGATGAATAATTAATGATTTGTTCATATAATCTATCCCACCCTTTCCACGAAGTGGAGACAAATGAAGAGTTATGAAAAAGCATGGATATTTTCATCTTATATTTTTTTGAAATATCAATATAATAGTGATAAATTGTTTCAGATTGTTTAATATCTAAATTTTGATAATTTTTCAATGTTCCTTCCATGATAATTAGAGGACGCTCTTTTAATTTCAATTTTTCTCTTTTTAAAAAATTGAAAACAGAAAATTCATCACCTGTACCACAGCGAAATCCTTCTTTATCAGCATATCCACAAGTTCCATCTATTTCAAGTCCATTATCCTCCCATATCTGCCAAGTTGTTGGAATTTCAAATCTTAAATAATGTTCCCTCCCTTCTAATATTTTTTGTTTAAATGTTTTTTCTAAAATATCTTTTTCGTTTTTAAACTGTTGAAAATTATTATAAGCATTATATGATGGATGAAAACCAATAATATGCTCTCTTTTTCGTATTTTTTGCATCAAATCTAATGTATTTTTTGCATTGACTTTATAATAATTATCATAAAAAGATGTACCACCACTCATAAAATAAAATCTACTTTTTATACCTATTGCTTCACTTTTATCCATAAGCCAGTCAAATGTATCATAAGGATCATTTATTTTTTTTCTTATGATTAATAGATATTTAGCGATTCTTTCAATAGATAAATTTATATTTTTCCTTTTTATTATATCTCCTAAAGCAACTTTAAAAACTTGTTTCCAATTCTTCCACATACATAAAGTATCTACATCATGAGTTAAAAATAGTTGATAATTGGTAGTTGATAATTTTAAATCATTATTAAAATATAATAATATGTTTTTAAGCATCTCAACATATTCGTTAACAACGGGACGATGTAAAAAGTTGTTTTTATAAGCAAGGCTTTCGCTACCCGGAAAACGATTATGTTCATCTCTTGTAAGATTTACATATTCTTCCCAACGAGTAAGCATAAAAAAAGATGATGCAAATATATCAATACCACAAATAATTTTATTGTTTTCAACACGTAATTCATCATCGCCAAAAATAACGGGTATGTCTTCGTCAAAAAGAAATAGATTCTTAAAAAATAAAACTTTTGAGGGTAAATTTTTATTATCTAAATATGAAAAATCTTTAGGGTAAATATTGAAAAATTTATCTTTAAAAATAATTTGTTTCTCATCAAAACAAATAACATAATTAGTTTCTTCGGCGTCAAGTATAAGATTACAAGATAATCCTAAAAAATCTTCGATAATAATTTTAATAATATAAGATCGCTCTTCAATATTATTTGCCGGAATTTTTATATTAAGATTTGAAAGCATTTAAAATATTTCTTAAATTTTCTAAAATAATATATTTTTTCGTTCCGTATTTATATACGTCAAAATAAGGTTTTTGAATTGTTCCATATTCACGAAAAGAATTTTCTACTCCCTCAATCATGCTACCTTCGAAATCATACACAGTAACTTTCGACGATAAATATTCTATTATCTTATATACTAATAAAGATACTCCACTTTTTTTAGAACTATTATCTATTGACGTTATTAAATGATAAGCAGAATAATTATCCCATACCACGAAAAAAGCAGCATTAATATTCCCGTCATTATCTTTACAGTATATGGTTCGTCCTTGCTCCTTTTCATACGATTTTTCATACATTTGTTTAAAAAGTTCATACGAATAACTAATTGTTTTTCCTTGTTTTCTTAGAACCATCTTGTGGTTATTATAAAATTCATCACAAGATAAATCAAAATGCACATTAACATTAATAAGAGCTTTTTTTAAATGACTTCTCTTCGAATAATCAAAATTACTAAAAACAGTTTCGTTATTTGATATATCGCCAATAACATACGTATATAATGTTGTTTGTTTAAATCCATTCCAATAAAAGGGTAACCAATTTTGGTATTTATAATCGAAGCGTACATTAAAAAAATCAAACTTGGGTAATTGCTTTATTATGTCATTCATTATTTCTTTTTCATAAGATAAACGCGACGAATATTTTTGTCCTGCAGGATAACAAATGTAGGGTCCTAATTTTTGCGTAAATCGTGGCATCCCCATAATTTTTGTTCCAAATTTACCTTTCCTTAAATAATAGGGAAACGAAGCTACAATTGAATCTCCCTTTTTTACTAAAATAACATCCCAATTCCCCTCTCCACAAACAATATCAAGCCACCATGCTTGAGAAAATATCGGAATATTTTTTTCCGTTTCACAAAATTTAATATATTTTTGTTTACTGTCAATCATAATTAATTATTATCTTAAGTTCAATAATAATTTACAAATATATTTGTTATTTAATTATCTTGAACCTTTTTAATTTAAAACCCAAAATTATTTGTATATTGATCTCTGCCTTTTTACAGAATCCAACTTTTTCAATCCCTTTTATTGAAGATATATTTTTTTTATTTACGCTTATTAGAATTATCTTATTACTATTATTTTCAATAATCGTACTCAATACATGAGGATAAATATTTTTCCCGCGAACTTCGGAAGCTGTTTCACAATAATGGATGTATAATTCTTCTTTTTTTAATTGCAATGGCGCTGTCCAATGAGGATATACTATTTGTTCATTAAATTTCGCCCAACTTCGGTGCACGCATTTGTCTTTAATATAAGCATAATAACCTTTATCCCCTATTTTTAAAAATTGTTCAAAAATAGACACATATTTTATGTCTTGAAATGATAATATATCTTGTAAGTTTTCCAAACATACCGGCTTAACACTTGCCTCCGATTCCTGTTTTATTAACTTATCAATCTTATACAATATTATTTTCTCATTTACATATACTCGTTTAACAATAAAATAATATACTCGTTTTATTATTTTAATGATTTTTCTCATATTTACTATATCTTAAAATAGCGGTTGCTTACAATAATCCGATTCATCAAATTAAGTTAAGTTTATATATTTTTATAATCCAAATAATTAAAACTATAAAAAAGGAACTGCTTATTAATAATTTATCTAAAATTTTCATCTGTATATTTATATATTTCCATATTATACATCCGTTTAAAACCCATAATAATAAATTAAATACCCCATATAAAAAAATGGTGAAAAATATAGAATCGATTAAATATTTGCCAATAATAATTGCAGATATCCGTCCAAAAAAATTAACCGAATTTACGATCATGCTCATTTTTTGCTTATCTATTGCCATATAAATTGTACTCAATGGCGAAAAGCAAAAAGTGACCCACAACCATAAACTTAAATATATTGAAAATATTCCCGCCATTTGCCATTTGGAGCCCAATACAATTGAAAATAGCTCATCACCAAAAAATATCAGTAACAAGAAAGGAATAATTCCTGTCCAATAACTGAACTTCAGTATATTAAAGGCAAATGCCGCTGTTTTTTCGTTATCCCAGATACAAGCTTTTTTATAAAAAATATTACCCATAGCTGTTCCTATAAAACTTATTGGCAAAAATAATAAATGAAGAGCCATCGAAAACTGACCCACATAATATTTCGAAAATAAATAAGACATTAGAATTATCGGAATGCCTGTTGACATCGTATTCAACAACCCGCTAGGCATTTCATATAAAAAAAAATTTTTATATATTACAGCAAGTTCTTTTATTCTTTTTATTGATAAACTTCGTTTAATACAATTTAGATTAAATACTTTTAAATTTTTATGAAAGTAAAAAAAAGCTACTGTACCTCCCATTGTTGCTCCTATTATAAGCCCGTTCGAAAAAAAATTTGATATCCCAAATAAAATACGAGAAGTTGCTTGAACAATGCTTTGAAAAATAGACGACTTTGCAATTAGTCTATATCTCTCAGAACGATTGGCATAGCTCGTACAAATTAAAACTAAAGCGCCGATAAAGACATTCACAGGCAACCAATATCGCCCATTAATTGAACAAATAGCTGTAAATTTAAATAAATCGGCAATTAATAAAATAAAGAATATAAAAACGCACAATATAATAGCAATAATGGAAGACAAGTAGGCTATATTCAGAGCGTCGATATTCCTTTTAGGGCGTAATATTGCCAAATCATAACGTCCGCAAGCAAAAACAAGTAATATCGAACTGTAACTGCTAAAAACGCCCCAAACACCATAGTCGTCAGGCGAATATAATCGCGCTAAAATTAAAGAGACAAATATTGGAATTAATTGCGAAACAACAGATCCAAAACTTAAAGTCAATATATTTTGTATTATTTCGGAATTTTTTATTTTTTTTACGATGTTATCAATTATCATACATATTTCTCCACCACCCATTTCGCAAATGGCATACTTCCGGTAAAAGCCGGCGATACAGCATTTAATACATGCGTGGAATTATTATCGCCTTCCACTACAAAATCCATCACCAATTCATTCGTTTTCACATTGAGCAATTGTGCACGAATACCCGGCTTACTCCATGTATTAAAGCCTTTTACATCTATTTGTTTCACCATCTTAGTTGCTAAGCCTGTAAAATATTTTCGGTTATATTTTCGCACTTCGTCGAAAGCTAAACTGCGAAATCCGAATGAGTTTAATAAAAAAAGTTTTGCTTCCCAACTCAATACGCTGACTAATTCACCGAATTTGAAATTATCAAAACTTTTGTAATTTTCTCTCCAAAAAGCAGGAATAGAAGTAGGACCTATTTTTATTGTACCATCCACTGTAATAGTATAATGCACTCCAAGGAAAGGATTTTTCAGATTAGGTACCGGATAGATGTTTGTTCGAATGGGTTTACCTGTTTGCGTATATTTCAGATAAATACCTTTGAATGGAATGATTGTGTAGTTTTTAGAAAACCCAAAATCTTTCGCTATCTTATCTGCATATAAACCTGCTGCATTGATAATTCGAGATGCTTTGATTTTTAATCTTTTTGTTTGTATTGTGTTTGCATCTATTTTTTTCAAATACGGTTCTTCAAAAAATATTTGTACTCCTTTTGCCAACAATTCAGTCTTTATACATTGGCAAACTTCCACAGGGTCAACCGTAGCAGTTGTCGGGGAATAAAGCGCATATTTATAAGTAACTGCGTTCGGTTCAATCTCTTTTAATTCCTTTTCGTCAATCAGTTTTATATCAACGCCATTCGCTTTTCCTCTTCTTTCCAATTCGTAAAGCGATTGTAATTCTTCTTCATTTAAAGCGACCACTACCTTCTTACATTCGTTGATATGCAGATTATTGTCATAACAATATTGTCGCATCAGAGCATTTCCATCTCTTGTAAATTTTGCTTTCAGCGAATCGGCTGTGTAATAAAATCCTGCATGAAGAACGCCGCTATTTCGTCCGCTACT
>JAITPM010000089.1 GCA_031289425.1 Fusobacteriaceae bacterium | reverse complement strand
ACTTCTGATCCAATTGTTATTATTCCTTTTGAGTCTAAATTTCTAAGTGATTCTTCTGAAACATTAGGAATTTCTCTTGTTATTTCTTCATCACCTAATTTTGTTGCTCTGGCTTCTATTTCATATTCTTCCACATGTATCGATGTTAACACATCATCTTTTCTAAGTCTGTCAGATATCAAAATAGCATCTTCGTAGTTATATCCTTCCCAAGGCATAAATGCCATAAGAATATTTTTACCAAGAGCTAAATCTCCTCTGTTTGTAGATGGCCCATCAGCAATTATTTCACCGACTTTTACTTCTTCTCCAAGTACAACTATAGGCGTTTGATGCAAACACATCGATTGATTGGAACGTTCAAAGTTTAAAAGTCTATATTTATGTTGTCTGCCTTTTTTATCTGCAATAATTATTTTGCTGGCATCCACATATACTACTTTTCCATCAACTTTCGATGTAACAACAGCACCAGAATCTATTGCAACTTTTCTTTCGAGACCTGTTCCTATATACGGCGCTTCCGTCTTTAATAATGGCACAGCTTGTCTTTGCATATTTGATCCCATCAAGGCTCTATTGGCATCATCATGTTCAAGAAATGGTATAAGTCCTGCCGATACAGAGACTACTTGCTTAGGTGATACGTCCAAATAATCAACTTTTTCTGCACTTACTTTTACTATTTCATGTCCATATCTGCAAACTACATCGCCAACCAATTTATTTTTCTTATTAATCGTAGTATCGGCTTGTGCTATGAATAATCCATCTTCCGCATCAGCTGTCAAATACTCTATAAACTCAAAATCTGCGACTCCATTCACTACTTTTACGTAAGGAGTTTCAATAAATCCATATTTATTTATTCTGGCATATATAGCTAATGATCCTATAAGTCCTATATTAGGTCCTTCCGGCGTTTCTATAGGGCATATTCTACCATAATGAGAATCATGTACGTCTCTTACTTCGAACCCAGCTCTCTCTCTAGATAATCCACCAGGTCCTAGAGCAGAAATTCTTCTTTTATGCGTTAATTCTGCAAGCGGATTGGATTGATCCATAAATTGTGATAATTGTCCCGAACCAAAGAATTCTTGTATTTGAGCATTTAATGGTCTCGTATTCAACAAAGATTGAGGTGTCAATGTCGCAGCATCCTGTACTGTCATTTTCTCTTTTACCATTTTCCCCATTTTAGATATCCCGGCTTTTATTTGCATAAGTAATAATTCTCCAACACCTCTTACACGTCTGTTAGAGAGATTATCAATATCATCAACATGTCCTTCCCCATTATTTAGTCCAATTACATATTTCATTGTTGTAATAATATCTTCTTTAGTGAGCAATATCTCATTTTCAGGAATTTCCAACCCAAGTCGTTTATTCATTTTATATCTTCCAACAGGTTCCAAATCATATCTTTGAGGATTAAAAAACATTTGTCTCACTAGTGATCTGGCAGATTCTACCGTAACTAAATCTCCAGGTCTCAATTTTCTAAAAACTTCTGTTACTGCGTCTTCTCTTGTCTGTGTAGTATCATTTAATAATGTATTCGCAATTAATTTATCTTCAAGCTTTACTTCCCAATATACGATATCTCCGACTTTACTGCTTATTAATATGTCTACAACAGTTTCATCTATTGTAGTGTTAGATTCTACAATAACTTCTCCAGTTTCTTCATCATAAACTTCATCTTTTATAAAGCTTCCCTCTATTTTAACACGAAGAGCTCCTTTAGCTTCCAGCTTATCTTTGTATTTATTCACAATAGAATCAATATTTAATGTCTTTGTTTCCAGAAAAAAATCCTTTATTTCTATGTTATTTTCAAAAAAATCAATAGCTTTTAAAAATACAGTAGCTAAAACTTTTTTCTTTCTATCTATTTTAACACTTAAAAAATCATTTTTATCTGTATCAAACTCAAGCCAAGTTCCTTTATAAGGAATTATTTTACCGGAATAAAGATCTTTTCCCGTCTGCATATTTTGTTCTTTATCAAAAGATACTCCGGGAGATCTGTGTAATTGAGTTACAACAACTCTTTCGGCTCCATTTATAATAAATGTAGCTCTCTCAGTCATCATTGGCACTTCGCCAAAATAAACTAATGATTCCTGAATTTCATTTCCACTTTTTTTGTTAATAAGTCTAAGTCTTACCTTTAAAGAAGACGAATACGTCTTACCCCTTCTCTTGCATTCTAATTCTGAATTTAATGGTGGCTCAGCTTCATGTAATTCATAAGATATATATTCTAAACGTATATCCCCGTTTGAAGATTCAACTGGAAAAACTTCTCTAAAAGCCGATTCTAATCCTTTGTTTGCTCTGTTATCAGGAGTTACATTGGCTTGTAGAAAATCCTCATAAGAATCCAATTGGAATTCAAGAAAATGAGGCATAGTTCCTCTTTCATTGATTCTTCCAAAGTTTAATCTTTCTATAAGTTTCCCCATTTATTCACACCCCTTATTTTTATTTATAGTTTACTAGTTATTTAGTCAATTAAAAATATCGTATATAATAGATAAAGGTCAATATTTCCAATTGATTAAATACCCACCAAAAAATACGTACAATAAAATTTAACATAGATAGTTACAAAAAAGGCACTCTTCTTATTTTAGAGTGCCTATTTTTTTTACAAGGTAATCATTTTAGATTACTTTAATTCTACAGTTGCTCCTGCAGCTGTTAATTTTTCTTTTATTGCTTCTGCATCTTCTTTAGAAACTGCTTCTTTAATTGCTCCACCTTTATCTACTACATCTTTCGCTTCTTTTAATCCAAGTCCAGTAATTGTTCTCACTTCTTTGATTACAGATATTTTATTTGCTCCTGCACTTATAAGTACTACATCAAATGAAGTTTTTTCTTCAACTTCAGCCACTGCTGCCGCTGCTACAGCTACAGGTGCTGCTGCTGTTACTCCAAAGTGTTCTTCCAATGCTGATACTAAATCTTTTAGTTCTAATACTGTCATAGCTTCCAAATCTGCTATAAATTGTTCTCTATTAAATGCCATTTGTAAATGACCTCCTTTATATTTTCGTTTTTATATAATCATTATTCTGCTATTGCTATTCCTGCTTCTTTTTTTTCTGCGATAGATACTGTTGCATAAACTAACTTTCTGATTGGTCCTAACATTCCATTTAAAACCATAGATAATAGTTGCTCTCTTGATGGTAACAATGCTAATTCTTTTACTTTAGAATCTTCAACTTTTCTACCTGTTAAATATCCACCTTTTATTGTAAATATTTTTTCCCTTTCTTTAGTTTTTGACAATTCAAAAACTATCTTTGCAGGAGCTATTGGATCTTTATATCCAAAAGCAAATGCAGTAGTTCCTTCTAATACATCATCAAAACTATCTGATACTCCGGCTTCTTTTAGTGCTATCTTGAACAATTTATTTTTAGCTATTAAATATTCAGAACCACTTTCTTTCATTTTTCTTCTAAGTACAGTTTCTTCATTAACTGTTATCCCTTGATAATTAACTAGAACAAATGATTGAGCCTTTCTAATTTTTTCAGCAAGTGCAGCCACTTGATCTTTTTTAAATTGAGTAGCCATTCTAATTTTTCACCCCCTCTTTTTCATCAAAATTACCTCCGTTTCCAAAATATTGTTAGAACGGAGGATGTTAACTCTCTTTTGAGGTTTGTGAATATCCTTATTCCAACCTCGGTAGGATATTTAAGGTTTTCACCCCCTACGGTCTTTGGTTTGGATTTTATATTAAATTATTATCCAACATGTTTAGTAACTAAGGCAGGATCTAACTTTACTCCTGGCCCCATAGTTAACGATAAAGCTACAGTTCTTAAGTATTGACCTTTTGATGTAGCCGGCTTTAATTTTATAATTTGATCTATAAAAACTTTAAAGTTTTCTTCTAATTTATCAATACCGAAATCAACTTTTCCTATTGGCACATGAATAGAACCTAATTTATCTATTCTAAATGCTAATTTTCCCTTTTTAAATTCACTTATAGCAGACACTATATCAGGAGTAACTGTTCCCGATTTTGGATTCGGCATCATTCCTTTAGTACCCAATATTTTACCAAGTTTACCTAATTTCGGCATCATATCAGGTGTTGCTATTACTAAATCAAAACCTAACCAACCTTGTTGTATTTGATTTATGTATTCATCAGACCCAGCAAAATCTGCTCCGGCCGTCTTTGCTTTTTCTATATTGTCACCAGATGTTATAGCTAATATTCTGACTGTTTTACCAGTTCCATTTGGCAATACGACTGTTCCTCTGATTTGTTGATCAGCATGTCTTGGATCTACCCCCAATCTAAGTGCTACTTCAACTGTTTCAACAAATTTAGCTGTCTTTGTTTTTTCTACTAATTCTATAGCTTCTTTTACATCATATAATTTCCCTCTATTTATTAATTTAGCTACTTCTATATATTTTTTACCATGTTTTGCCATCCCTAATTAATCCTCCTTATGTGGGTAAACGGATATCTCCTACCACTAAATTAAACTCTTAAATTATACTCTATTACAAAAGTATTTAAAATCATTAAGATTTACATTAATTTTATTTTTTAATCTTCTATTTTTATTCCCATAGATCTAGCAGACCCCGCAAGAACTCTCATTCCAGCTTCTACAGATCCAGCATTTAAATCTGCTAATTTTGTTTCAGCAAGTTCTCTTAATTTTGCCGTTGAAATTTTTCCGGCAACGTCAGTTTTTGAATTTTTAGCAGCTTTTTCAATTCCAGCAGCTTTTTTTAATAAATCTGATGCAGGTGGAATTTTTGTAATAAATGTAAAACTTCTATCAGCATACACTGATATAACAACCGGAATTACCCATCCAGCTTTATCTTGAGTCTTAGCATTAAATGCTTTACAGAATTCCATAATATTAACCCCATGTTGTCCTAAAGCTGGTCCAACTGGTGGCGAAGGATTAGCCTTCCCTGCCGGTAATTGCAATTTTATTTGTCCAACAACTTCTTTTCTAGCCATTTATTTTTTCCTCCTAAATTTCATTTAAATATTTTTAAGGAAACAACTAAAGTTTTTCTAAACTCCCAAATTCTACCTCTACAGGAGTCATTCTTCCAAACATTTCAATCATAATTTTAGCTTTTTGTTGTTCCATATCTATTTCTGATACTTTTCCTTGATGACCACTAAATCCTCCACCAAGTATTTTTACTGTATCTCCAATTTTAAAATCTATTTTTATCATATCTTTGGTAATTTTCATTTCTTCCGGAAGATCCAATCCAGTCATCCTGAATATATTTCTAACTTCATCTTCCTCCATCGGTATCGGATCAGAACCAACACCAACAAACCCAGTAACACCATTGGTATTTCTCACTATATACCAAGCATCAGAGTCTACTTTAAAATGTATTCCTTCATTACTTTCCTCTTTAGTAGCCACCATTTCCAACATTACATAACCAGGAAAAAGTTTTCGTGCTACTACTTTTTTCTTCCCCCTAACTATTTCATTTGAAATTTCTTCTGGAACTAAAAGTTTTGTAACTATATCTCCCATATCCAGTGTCTCTATTTTTTGCTCAAGATCTGTTTTAACTTTTTTTTCATATCCCGAATATGTATGTATCATAAACCATCTTTTGACAATGGTTTTTTCGATTTTCTTTTCGTACTCCATCCTATCCTCCAAATAGAGAAACAAGTTTTTTTAACAGTCCATTAGCTATAAAGTCAAAAAGAAATATATAACAACCCAAAGCCACGCTCATAGTTATAACCCATGATGTAGATTCAGTAATCTCTTTTTTCTTGGGCCACTGTACCTTCCCGTATTCTTCTTTTACTTTCTTTATATATACTACAAAGTTAACTAGTTGTTTTACAATAATCATCTATTTCATCCTTTTTTATTGGCAGGTCAAGAGGGACTCGAACCCCCAACCCTCGGTTTTGGAGACCGATGCTCTACCAATTGAGCCATTGACCTTTATATCGTAACTATCAGATTTAAAACTTATTTTTTAGTTTCTTTATGCACGGTTACTTTTTTATCCCATTTACAATATTTGTTTAATTCTAGTCTTTCAGTTGTATTTTTTTTATTCTTTGAAGTACTATAATTTTTTCTTTTACATTCTGTACATTCTAATTGGATATTTACTTTCACTTTTACACCTCCACTCATAACGGTATCAATTTGATCCTCCCATAAGACAAAAATTCTTATGGTAACAGAGTCTTCTATAAATCGTTAATTTAAGACCTTTGTCATTTTAACATATTTATGATATCTTGTCAAATATTTTTTTCTTTGTAAATAACCTAAAATCATAAAAAAATATAGCATCATTATCATATAATTAAGCTATATTTTTAATAATTATCCTTTAAATATTTTCTATAATTTCTATTATTTCATTTGCCCTTGGTATATCTGCTCCATCAGAAGCATAATGGGAATAAATTACTTTATTGTTCTCATCCAATATAAATACTGCCGGAAGTTGCAATTCATTACCTTCATATTCTCCATGACTAATTCCAAACTTTTTTGCTTCTGTAACTTTGTTTATCAATTTTTCAGATCTCAACACATCCATTGATGGTGCGGAATTAATATCAAATTTTTTATAAAGTTCTTGACTTGGGTCACAAATTATTTCAAAGTTTAATTTTGTTTTTTTCTCTGCTTCTTTTATTGTTTCTGGGCTGGATTGAAGCACAATCTTTACATCTGTATTTAATTCCTTAAACCTCTCGTAAAGTTTATTAAACTCCATTATATCCAATTGGCATATAGTACATCCATAATATCTTAAAAAAGCTAGTACACCTTTTTTTCCATTTTTTTCTTCAAAATAATCCTTTTCAGATTCATAAGCAGTGTTATACTTAAAATTTTCAAAATTACTTTTTTCTATTATTATCATAATTTCCTCCCGAAGTTTTATTCTTAAACTTCATATCTAATAATAAATTTAACTTTATTCACAGTTAAATTTAATATTTGCGAATATAAATATAAGTATACTCTACATAATATTACTATTACCTAATTAATAATCCTATGATTAAAATAAATACCATAAATAGTATACCAACAACTAGGAAAAATGTCAACAAATATGTATTATTTATATATTTTTCTCAAAGATTTTCCCAATCTTTCCATTGCTTCCACTATAATTTCTGAAGGAGCTGCCAAGTTTATCCTTTCATATCCGCTGCCCTCAGATCCAAATACATATCCTTCATCAGTAAAAAATTCTGCATCCATATGCATAAATTTTTCTAATTCGGCATCGGATAATCCCAACGCTCTAAAATCTACCCATTGTAAATATGTTCCCTCTACTAAAGGTGCTTTTATTTTTGGGAAATTTTTTTCAAAATATTCAGATACAATCTTTTGATTGGTATCTATAACTTGAAGTAATTCTTCTAACCATTTTTCTCCTTCATTATATGCTATTTCACAAGCCTTATATCCAAAAATATTGACAGCTATACTTCTCATAGTTGTTAATGTCTCTATATATTTATCTCTCATTTCTTTATTTTTTATTATTATATTTGATGTAGCAAGGCCAGCCAGGTTGAAAGTTTTTGAAGGGGCAAAACATGTGATTAATCTATCTTCTATTTCCGGACTTATACTAGCCATGACAGTATGCTTATGCCCAGGCATTATCAAATCACAGTGTATTTCATCTGATACAACTATAATATCATTTTTTATAGCTATTTTTGCTAGTTTTTCCAATTCTTCTTTTTTCCATACCCTTCCTACAGGATTATGCGGACTGGAAAGAATGAGCATTTTTACTTTGGGGTTCTTTGTCAATTGATCAAATTTATCGAAGTCAATTGTATAATACCCATTGGTTTCTATAAGAGGGCAATTTACCAATTTCCTTTTGTTTCTTTCGATTGCCATAAAAAATGGATAGTAAACAGGCCTAAATACTACTATCCCATCATCCGGTTCTGAAAAAGCATTTACAGCACCAAAAAAAGCGTTTACAACTCCGGGAGTAGTGACAATCCATTCATTTTCTATCTTATATCCATGCCGTCTACTACACCAAGATGTTACCGCCTCAAAAAAAGATGCATACGCCTTGGTATAACCCAATACTGCTTC
The DNA here is from genome assembly GCA_031289425.1 of Fusobacteriaceae bacterium. GTDB lineage: Bacteria > Fusobacteriota > Fusobacteriia > Fusobacteriales > Fusobacteriaceae > JAISST01. The sequence goes on along the minus strand of JAITPM010000089.1, from coordinate 645 downwards.
ATCAAGGTATTTTTTTAATCCGTCTACAACCTCTGGAATAGTTTTAAACTCCATATCTGCCACAGAAAGTGGAACCACTCCATCTGATACGTTTGGATTCCATTCATACATTAGTTCCCATTTTGATGAACCTTGATTTTTTCTTGATACCCTTGTTTTAAAATCATAACTCATAAATACACCTCCTAAGGTTTATGTTTAGATTTTATTATTAAATAATAAAATGACAACAATAATCAAAACCATTTTGTTTCCACATGGTTCAGAGATTTTATAGTTTAGCATTTCTATATTTAATATGATTGGTTGCGATTAAATTATATAACAATTCGCAAAAAAATCAAGGAAATTTTTATTTTTTTAAATTTTATAAAATTATTTTTTATATTATATTAAATGTATTAAAAATGAAAATAAAAAAAGCTTGGCAAGTTCCTATCATCCCGGGAGGCTGCCCTCCGAGTACTTTCAGCGTTTACGGGCTTAACTTCTGGGTTCGAAATGGATCCAGGTGTACCTCCGTAGATATACTCACCAAGCTTCTTTTCAAGTCCCTTCTCAGGCACTCGAAACTATATAGTATCGATTTTCTCTCTTAGGTTAATTTTTCAAATTATTAGTATTGGTCAGCTTAATGCATTCCTA
>JAITPM010000088.1 GCA_031289425.1 Fusobacteriaceae bacterium | reverse complement strand
ACTGGCTATTAACGAAAAAGATATAATAAACATGACAAGCATAACTATTTTTTTAACCATGAGATTCCTCCAATTATTAAAAATAAAATTATTTTATGAACAATACCATTATCATTTATATATAAATATGTCTGACATTCATCATTGACACAATAGATTAAATCAATAAAAATTCTATATGTTATATTTAGATATATTTTATGTGTTGCTAATGGCAAATTTATTTGAGTATATAACATATATTTAATTTTGTCTATCTTTTTTTGAAAATTTTTTTTTATTTTTCCATAAACTCTATTTCCATAAATTGCACTTCTCACTTATCGAAATAAAATTTACTATTTTTTTAAAAAATATCTAAAATCTATAAAAAAAATGTTGACATTTTTCCCTCATATGATATAATCATGGAAATTAAAATATAATTAATTTTTAACACATAACTTCAGGAGGAATTAAATGCAATTTTTAGCAAGATTGAGGATGAGGAAATACAATTATTGATATAATTTAATAATTCCTTTCTTTTTTCATGTGCTATTAGTTCTTTTGATGATTTTTTTCATTAAATTATATATTGTTATGCAGTCAGTGTACATTGTAAAAAGATGCCCACTGATTTTTATTTTATAAAATTCAAAATTTTAGGAGGTTAAAATGTTTAAAGTTTTTATTGATGGAAAAGAAGGAACGACTGGGCTTAGAATCCTTGACCGTTTTGGCAGTCGGGACGATATCACCGTTTTAGAAATAAGCGATGATCTTAGAAAAGATAAAAATGAAAGAGTAAAAAAAATTAATGAATCCGATATAACTTTCTTGTGCTTACCTGATGATGCCTCAAAAGAAATCGTTGAGCTTACCAATGGCACAAAAGCAAAAATTATTGATGCCTCTACCGCTTTCAGATGCGACGATGATTGGGCATATGGATTACCCGAATTATCAAAAAATTACTTAGAAAAAGTTAAAAACTTTAATAAAATAAGTGTTCCCGGTTGTCATGCCAGTGGCTCCATTGCAATAATAGCTCCTCTTATATCCAATAACATAGTAGAAAAAAATTATCCCTTTACAATCACATCTCTAACCGGATATTCTGGTGGTGGGAAAAAAATGATTGCTGAATATGAAAACCCACATACTATAGAATTAGATGCTCCACGGGTTTATGGTCTCAACCAAAAACACAAGCATTTACCGGAAATTAAAAAACATTGTAACTTAGAAACTGATCCTATTTTCCTACCCATAGTAGCTCCATATTATGCTGGAATGCTTGTAACTGTGGGAATAATTAATAAAAAAAATATTTCTTTAAAGGATATCCATGAAATCTATAAAAATTTTTATAAAGACCAAGATTTTATAAAAGTAATTGATTTGCCGGATATACCTACAATGCTTAGCTCGAATATTTTGGCTAAAAAAGATTATATGAAAATTTTTGTGTGCGGTAACGATGATAGAATCACTATCCATTCTCAATTTGATAATTTGGGTAAAGGCGCCAGTGGAGCCGCTATAGAGTGTATGAATATAGCTCTGGGGCTTTCATCAACAAAAGGTTTAGATTTATAATTTTAAAATATATATAATATGGAGGTAATAAAAAATGAAAAATGACAACGAAAAAGCAGAAATATTAATAGAAGCTCTACCTTATATCAAAAAATATATAAACGAAATTATTGTCGTAAAATACGGTGGGAATGCAATGTTAAATAATGAACTAAAGCAATCCGTAATGAAAGATTTGATTCTACTTACCACTATCGGGATAAAGGTTGTCTTGGTCCATGGAGGAGGTCCGGAAATCTCCCAAATGTTAAAAAAAATCGGAAAAGAATCTGTATTTATTGATGGGCTTCGTGTCACTGATGATGAGACTATGGATATAGTCCAAATGATATTGGCCGGAAAAGCAAACAAAGATCTTGTCAATATATTAGAATCCAATGGAGGAAAAGCAATAGGTCTATCAGGAATAGATGGTCATATGTTGATAGCCCAAAAACTAGAAGAAAAATATGGTCAAGTAGGGGATATTACTAATATAAATACAAAAATTATATTGGATGCTTTAGCTTTAGGTTACATCCCTGTGATTTCCACCATAGCATGTGATGATAATGCCAATGTTTATAATATAAATGCTGATACTGCTGCTAGTGCTATTGCTGGTGCGCTAAAGGCAAAAAGCCTAATTGCAATGACTGATGTAAAAGGATTGCTCAAAGACAAAGATGATGAAAGCACTCTTATTCCTTATGTGCGCATATCAGATGTAAAAGCTCTAATAAAAGAAGGAATAATAAGTGGTGGTATGATTCCGAAAATAAATTGTTGCGTAGATGCTGTAAGACAAGGTGTAGATAGAGCATTCATAATAGACGGAAGAATTCCTCATGCTATATTGATTGAGGTTCTGAGTGATAGTGGTATCGGTACCATGTTTGTGAATGTGTAATATCGGATACATTGCTTATAATAAGAATGGGGGTTCAGAAAATTAGCAATATTTTGATTAACATATTAGAAAAATATGTGATAGAAATTGGATAAATGTATCAAAACCTAATACTTAACTTACAAGGGGGATAATAATGAAGTTTGAATTCGTAAAAAAATTAGACAATAGCAACATTGCAAACACATATGCAAGATTTGATGTAGCAATTGAAAAGGGAAACGGATCACTTTTATATGATACAGATGGAAATGAATATATTGATTTTACAAGTGGAATAGGAGTTAATTCATTCGGGGCCTGTGATAAAAAATGGCAAAGTGCTGTCATCCGACAAGTCAAAACATTATCTCACATATCAAATTTATATTATACCTTACCACAGACAAAATTGGCCAAAATGATCTGTGAAAAAGTTGAGATGGACAAAGTTTTTTTTGCAAACAGTGGAGCTGAGGCAAATGAAGGAGCAATAAAATGTGCTAGAAAATACTCCTTTGATAAATATGGTGACAAGAGATTCGAAATTATTACTCTCGTAAATAGTTTTCATGGCCGTACTATCGCAACTCTAACAGCCACAGGTCAAGACTCTTTCCATAAATATTTTGGACCTTTTTTAGACGGGTTTAAATACGCAAAACCCAATGATACAGAAGATTTGAAAAAACAATTATCTAAAAAAACTTGTGCCATAATGATAGAACTAGTGCAGGGAGAAGGAGGGGTAGTTCCTCTTGATACGAAATATATAAAAGAAATAGCAGAAATCTGTGAAAAAAATGATATTTTGCTCATTGTAGATGAAGTACAAACAGGAAATGGAAGAACAGGTTATCTATATTCGTATATGGCCTATGGTATAAAACCGGATATAGTGACTACAGCTAAAGGTCTTGCCGGCGGTCTTCCATTTGGAGCCGTAATAATTGGTGAAAAATGCAAAAACACCTTTGATTATGGAGCTCACGGAAGTACATTCGGTGGTAATCCTATTGCTGCTGCTGGTGCATTAAGTATTTTTTCCAGATTGGATGAGAATTTTTTAAAAGAAGTAAAAGAAAAAGAAAAGATTATCTATAGTGTTTTGGGTGATTGTAAAAATGTCAAAGATATAACCGGAATGGGACTCATGATTGGAATAGAACTCAAGAAAAAAGATGCAAAAGAAGTTCTAAAAGAATGTATAAATAAAAGATTACTTGTTCTGACTGCAAAAGAAAAAATTAGACTATTACCACCTCTTAACATTGATAGAAAAACATTAGAAATCGGATTAAACATATTAAAGGAGGTAATAGATAAATGAAACACTTATTAAAGATAGCTGATCTATCAGAAAATGAAATAATAGATATATTAAACTTGGCCGATCAATTGAAATATGAAAAAAAGCATGGAATTCCACATCAATATTTACTCGGTAAAACTTTGGGAATGATTTTCCAGAAAGCTTCTACAAGAACCAGAATATCTTTTGAAGTAGGAATGGGTGAACTAGGCGGAAATGCTATAGTATTAAGCGCATCTGATCTACAGATGGGAAGAGGTGAACCTATTAAAGATACTGCTAGAGTTCTATCTAGATATTTGGATGGCATAATGATACGTACTTATGCGCAAAAAGATTTGGAAGATTTGGTAACTTATGGAAGTATCCCTATTATTAACGGTCTTACAGATTATGCCCACCCTTGCCAAGTATTGGCTGATCTAATGACCATCAGAGAATATAAAGGGTCTTTCAAGGGACTTAAAGTATGCTTTATAGGGGATGGATACAACATGGCTAATTCATTGGCATATGGTTGCGTAAAATTAGGCATTAAATTTGTTTTAGCAGCTCCAAAGCAATATCAAATAAAGGATGATATAGTAAATGAGCTAAAATCATATGGTGAATTATTCACTATGACTGAGGATGTCTTTGCTGCTGCCAAAAATGCAGATGTGCTGATTACAGATGTATGGGCTTCTATGGGACAAGAAGAAGAATCTAAAAACCGTCGTGATATCTTCAAAGGATATCAAATCAATGATGACGTGCTATCTGTTGCCAAAAAAGATGCGATAGTACAACATTGCCTTCCTGCTCACAGAGAAGAGGAAATCACAAATAAAGTTTTTGAAGAACATGCAGATGAAATATTTGACGAGGCTGAAAATAGAATTCATGCACAAAAAGCCGTTCTTGTTAAATTATTAGGTAAAATAGATTAGCATCAATCATCAGTTAATCAAAAAATGCAATATAGATTGGAGCTTTGCTCTAAATGCACACTTCAAAATAAACAAAAGGAGAAATAAAATGACAAAAAACAATTTAATATCTAAAAAGCTTCATGTAGAGGATGCTATTTTAATCGTAATAGACATGCAGGAAAAGTTGGTAAATGCCATGTCGGACAAATCAGCGCTGGTTGATACATGTAAAAAACTTGTAAAGGGAAGCCAAATTTTAGGTATTGATGTTCTGTACACTCAACAATATACAAAAGGTCTGGGTATGACACTTTCTTCTCTGATAGATACCTGGAGCTATGATTCGTCAAAAAATATTACCATTGCAACAGAAAATCACTCAGACTTTACATTCTTTGAAAAGACAAGTTTTAGCATTATGGGTGATACGACATTTCGAAAAGAATTGGAATCAACCCAAAAGAAAGAAATCATACTCTGTGGCGTTGAAACTCATGTCTGTGTCTTACAATCAGCATTGGATATGGTTAATCTTGGATACTCTGTATTTCTTGCCGAAGATGCTGTATCGTCAAGACATAATAAGGACAATGATAGCGCATTAGCACGCATGTCCGCATCAGATGTCGTTATCACTACTGTGGAGAGCATTTTATTCGAGCTCATGAGTGATGCAACACATCCAATGTTTAGGGAGATATCAAAGCTTATCAAGTAATAGTTCTAAATTATTTATAATAAAAAACAGGATTTTAATTTAAAAATAAAATCCTGTTTTTTATAACCTTAATTTTCTGAAATTATTTTTTTCATAAGTTCCATAAATTGGTCAAGCATTTTTTGCCAACCGTTTTCGTTATCAAAAAATGCTTTTCCTGTTCCATCATCCTTTGTCGACCTCTCGATCATATTATATTGATGTGAGTGAGAAGCAAGCACAACATCCACTTTAAGCGTCTTTAGATATTCTAATGAATTCAAAAAATCCTGTTGCAATGATAGAGGTAATCCGTTTGATTCCAATTCATCCCTTGTAAGACCATTGATACCTATTCCACCATGCATAGCACAAGTCACTTTTTCTCCATTATGTATAGTTTCAATCAGAAAAGTAGTCGTACCCGGAGTATGTCCCGGAGTCAGAATAGGTCTTATTTTAATATTTCCAAAATCCATTACACCATCATAGTCATAAAAATTATTTATCTCAAATCGTGGTACACGGTCTTCGAAAAGGATCAAATCCGGGCGTTCTGTGAAAAAGAAATGATCTCTCTTTCCCAAATATATCTCGCATCCAGAATATTCCTGCACCAATTTTGCAGCTCCACAATGATCAAAATGACCATGGGATAACAATAAATATTTGATTTTTTCCGGGTTATACCCAAGTGCTCTTATGTTATCGAAGAGTAGATAACAAGTCTCTTTGAAAGCTGCATCTATGAGTATTAATCCCTTTTCTGTATCAAGTAAAAAACATGATACATAGCTATTTCCAACAAAATATATATCTCCAACAATATGAAAAGGAGATTGCTTCAAAATCCAGGGGTGTTCAACAAAATTTATAAGTTTTTGATTTAGTGCCTCTAACCTTTTTTTATTTTCTTCAGTCATAATGCGTTCTCCTAATTTTTTTTTGAAAAGATGACACTATTATATGTAGCAAATTTAATGCCAATCTTTCAAAATATTTTTATTAATATTTTATTTTTTTAATTTATTTTTTTAATTTATTTTTTCTTTAATCTCCTTTAGACGTCTCCATAATGTGGCTGTACTGATTCCTAAATCCTTAGCGGTTTTCTTTTTATTTCCATAATTTTGTTTTAACATATGTAAAATATATTTACCGTCTACTTTTTGGATACTATTACCATTGCTTATTCTATAATCAAGTTTTTCTTTAAACGGCAATTCCAGTATTTGGCATACATCATTTAATGTAATAGTTTCTGCTATACTCATAACTTCCAATCTTTCTATAAAATTATTTAATTCTCTTATATTTCCACGCCATTTTTGATCCAATATTATCTCTATAGCCTCTAAAGCAAATGTTTTTTTTGAAAATCCGGCACGAATAGTAAGCCTCTCTATCATTTCCATAATATCTTCCCTACGTTCTCTTAGCGGTGGCAATGTAAGATTTAATACATTTATTCTATAATATAAATCTTCTCTAAAACTGCCATCTTCCATGGCTTTCCATAAATCTTTGTTAGTTGCTGCTATTATTCTTACATCTACGGGAATAATTTTATCGTCTCCTATTCTGGAAATTTCTTTTTCTTGGAGCACACGAAGCAATCTTGCTTGTACTTTCGGCGAAAATTCTCCTATTTCATCCAAAAAAATAGTACCTTTATGAGCCATTTCAAATATTCCCTTTTTACCCTCATTTCTGGCTCCGGTAAAGGCTCCTTTTACATATCCGAACAATTCACTTTCCAGGATACTCTCAGGTAATGCCGCACAATTTATCGCGACAAAAGGATTATTTTTTCTAGTACTGGCATTGTGGATACTCTGAGCAAATATCTCTTTTCCTGTCCCAGATTCCCCCAATATCAGCACAGGGCTGTTGGATGCAGCATATTTTTGGGCTTTATCCTTTATCATAGACATTGCATAACTTCCACCGACAATATCATCAAAGCAATATTTGGCATAATGTCCTGATGCTACTGCATTTTTTAATATTTTCTTTTCTAAATTTAATATCGTATCTGTCTCTTGTAAGGTTATTATTGATCCCGTTATCTGCTTATCAAGATATAATGGTTCTGCATTCAAAACTACTTGATTATTATTTATAGTAAAAAATTGATTTACCAATTTTTTGCCATTGATAGCATTTTCTATGGTATCTTTACGTGGAAAGTATTGAGATAATAGTATTTTTTCATTGTTTTCATGTTTTGGCAGATTCAATATTCTACGAGCTATATTGTTGCAACTTGTAATATATCCACCTGAATCTATGGTCAACGCACCCTCAAATACATTATTGAGCACTGCGGTTATTATTTCATTCCTTCTAAGATTTTCTTCATATATATACAAGTTATACAATGCTTCATCAGCAGCATCCAAGTATGCCTGCTCAGATATATCTACATGAACATACGGTATATTAAGTCGTTTTGCAGCTCTTACAACTCCTCCTCCACCTACGACCACTTTTATACCCATTTCTACGACTTTTTTTACTTCTCTATATATATAATCCTCACAATCGGCAGCCGTAGTAGGCGACAATTCTACATAATGAAGGGACGTACTCAATAGAGCCTTATATTTATTAAAGTTATCAATACTATTGTACCATCCCATGAGAGCTACTTTATCAGATATTTCATAGGCCTTTTTTATCGGCTCAAAAAACTCAAGAAAATTATATTTAAGATTGATAATCGGTACAGAAAAAGACTGCTTTATGATTGTAACTACTCCACCACGTGCAATCAGGACTTTTGCACCTTCTTTGATAAATTTACCCACCTGTCTAGGAGTTTGGTCTATATCTATGTAGTGGGCGTCAATATCATATTTATTTTTTTTAAATAATTCTCCTGCAAAATCTGCCAAACCTTCAACCATTGTAACATAACATATTTGTGAACTCATAATTATCTCCATTCTAATTCATTTGAAACATTATATTTAAATCATAACATTTAATTTGAAATCATTCAAGTCATTTTACATATTTTTAACTTGAAATTTTAATTGGCATATCTTTTGCTAAGTATATAATATGAAGAGATGACATGTTTAAAATTTATTTAAAAATATTTTGGAAAAATAATTTTTTAAAAAAAATTATTTTAAAATTACTACATTAACTAAATATGGAGGAAAATATGAACTTAACAATTCTTGGTTTTTTAATGCTAGCTGTAATTACCATTTTGGTTTTATCAAACAGAGTAAATTTAATAGCAGCTTTTTCTGCAATCCCATTACTTTTTGCCCTGCTTGGCGGCTTTGATATAAAGAAAATATCAGGGTTTGTGCAATCAGGAATAAATTCTACTTTTACAGCAGTTATTTTAATTTTATTTGCGGTAGCCTTTTTTAGCTTATTATCGGAAACATGCATGTTTGAAATTCTCGTAAATGCTATACTCAAGATATCAGGTTCAAATGTATATGTAATCCTTATAGCTACAGTTGTCATAGCAACTATTGCCCATTTGGATGGCTCATTCAATACTACTTATCTGATAACTATTCCTGCATTATTACCTTTATATAAAAAATTAGGGATAGATAAAAAATACCTTTTGGTATTAACCGTTATGGCCGCTTGCCCTATGACAGCTCTTCCATGGAGTTCTGTAGCAGTCATGGTAGCTACTTTTGCAGATGCTAACCCTGTAGACATGTGGCGTCATTTGATTCCTTTACAAGTAGCCGGAACATTGACTGCATTTGCTTTTGCTATCATAATAGGAGTCTTTGTATCCAAGCAAAATAAAAACAGAACAATATCAGCAGAAGATGCTAACCTAGAAGCAAAACAATTTGATTTTACTTCTAGTCCATATGCACGTCCAAAATTGTTCTGGGTTAATTTCTTTATTTTTGTAGGCTGTCTTGTTACGTTAATGACTGTCAAGCTTCCTACTTATTTCTTATTCATGTTATTCTTTGATATTACTTTGGTTGTCAATTATCCTAATGCTAAAGATCAAAAAGATTTAATTAAGAAATATGCAGCTACTATGTTAAACCCATGCTTGATTTTCTTAGCAATAGGAGTTATGGTTGGAGTTATGAAAGATTCCGGTATGGTAACTGGTATGATTACTGCTATAATGTCTTTGATTCCTTCATCTATGACAAGATATGCTCATGTTATAATCGGGTTATTAAGTGTACCAATATTGGTATTTATTCCATATCAATTATTTTACTCTTTCTTCCCTATTTTGATAGGTATAGGCGCAACTTTTGGTTTTTCTTCTATAGCTTGTGTATTACCATTTGTAATGTTGCATGGTTCTCAATGTTCTCCAATGACAGCAGCAGCGAATCTTTGCGCAGAATTAGGTGGATTCGAGATTACTCAACACTGTAGAAATATCTTTATCCCTTTGTGGATTGCATGTACGATAACTATAATAGTTGGTGCAGTTTCAGGCGCATTTTTTCTAGGACCAATATAAATAAATTTCTCTTATCGTAGATATCATGTATTTCCCCTCTTACTCACCGAGAGGGGAAATTTCTATTTATCTCTGTCTTTTATATAATCAGCCAATTCTAACATCAATTGAGCTTTATCTTCTTCAAATTCTATAAGTATCGTTTTTTTAGCATCCTCTATCGTTTTATTTAATAATTTTTTACTTTCGACCATACCGATTATGGAAGGATATGTCGATTTTTCAGCATTAGTATCACTTCCTATAGGTTTTCCAAGTTTTTCGAAATCTCCCTCAACATCCAAAATATCGTCCTTTATCTGAAAAGCTAAACCTAATAATTCTGCATATTTTTGTAGAGCTTCATATTGTGAATATGTCGCATCACCTATAATGCATCCACATTCTACAGGCAATTTCAATAATTGTCCGGTCTTGTGGGAATGTATATATTTCAATGTTTTTAAATCTATTTTTTTCCCTTCACTCTCAATATCTATGGTTTGTCCCCCAATCATACCATTTATTCCGGCATAATCAGCAGTTTTTTCCACTATATGTATTATTTTATCCGGTGATAAATATCTTTTATTTTTTTTGGTTAAAATATAAAAAGCATGCGTCAATAGAGAATCCCCTATCAAAATTCCCTGAGCTTCTCCAAATTTTTTATGGGTAGTCAGCTTACCTCTTCGGTAATCATCATTATCCAGAGCTGGTAAATCATCATGTACGAGAGAATAGCTATGAATCATCTCTATCCCAATTGCTGTAGGAAATCCCATTTCTTTTTCTTTTCCTAATATATCCAAGGTCAACAATAATAAATTAGGCCTTATTCTTTTTCCACCATTTAATACAGCATACTCCATTCCTTCAGAAATAACTTGAGGATAAGATAACTCTTTAAAATACATTGACATCTCATATTCAAGATTTTTGTTATTTTCGAGTAAATATTCTTTTAAATTCATATTATCCTCCATTGTTTTAATCTTAAATTTTTTATTTGATTTCTTCTATATCCGAATTTCCTACTTTTAATATTTTCCCTTCTGCTTCTTTTAACATTTCAGAAGATTCTTTTAATAATTTCATAGCACTTTCATATTCTTTTATAGAATCGTCTAAATTTAATTGTCCATTTTCCAACTTTTCTATTATTTCATCTATAGAATTTAAATTTTCTTCAAAAGTATTTTTTTTCATATTATTACTCTCCTATCTATACCTAAATTATCAAAACTATCAAAATTATTATATTTCATCCTTATATTTATAAAAAGTTATTATTTTTTTACTATAATTTCGTTCATCAAATTTTTCAAAATTTAAAATTTCCTTCTTCATCTCTTCCATATAGTAATGCTCGCAAATTATTATTCCGTCTGTTTTAAGAATTTTTTCTTTACCTATGGCCTTTACCACATTTTCACATATATTAAGAGAATAGGGCGGATCCATAAAAATTATATCAAATAATTCATTTTTTCTTCCCAAAATTTTAATGGCTCGGAAAACATCATTTTTATATGCCCTTGATTGATCATCATAACCTATAGAATTAATATTTTCTATGATAATTTTAATAGCTTCGGAATCCTTTTCTATCATAACCGCCCTTTTGGCACCACGGCTTAAGGCCTCCAAAGCAATAGCACCGCTCCCACTATACAAATCTAAAAAATAGCTTTCAGGTACATATTTCGCTATTATAGAAAACAATGCCTCCCTTAGGCTTTCCAATGTAGGTCTTGTATCGTTCCCTTTTTTACTTTTTATAATCCTATTCTTATCTTTTCCGGCTATAATTCTCATATTAATCTCCTCATGTGAAGAATGCTATTTTATAAACATTGCATCACCAAAACTAAAGAAATGATATTTGTTACCTACTGCATGCCCATAGCAATTGAGCATAATTTCCCTCGTTGAAAAAGCTGATACAAGCATCAAAAGTGTAGATTTTGGTAAATGAAAATTGGTAATAAGAGCATCTATAACTTTAAATCGATACTCCGGGTATATAAATATATTTGTACTCCCTTTATATGGGATAACATCACCATTAATATTTACAGCACTTTCTAATGCTCTGGTGGTGGTTGTCCCCACAGACACTATCCTTTGTCCATTTTTTTTAGCTTTATTTATTATATCAGCGACTTCACTACTTATCTCGAAAGTTTCTTCATGCATCTTATGATCTTTTGCATCTTCTACTTGCACAGGTCTGAAAGTTCCCAATCCAACATCTAAAAAAATGTCTAAAATTTTTATTCCTTTTGATTCTATTTTTTTGAGTAATTCTTTCGTAAAATGTAACCCTGCAGTAGGTGCCGCTATAGATTCTCCTCTTATTGCATACACTGTTTGATATCTATTTTTTTCAGATAATTTTTCTATAATATATGGTGGAAGAGGCATGTTTCCCAGTTTATCCAATATTTCTTCAAAAATTCCATCATATTTAAATGCCAAAATCCTATTTCCATCCTCTTTAATAGAAAGTAATTCAGCAATTAATTCCGAATTTTCGCCTATTTTTATTTTTTGTCCTGTTTTTAATTTTTTTGCAGGTTTCAAAAGACATTCCCAGATATCCTTTTCTATTCTTTTTAATAGCAATACTTGGATAAGACCTCCACTTTCTTTGTGTCCGAACAATCTGGCTGGAATGACTTTAGTAGAATTTCTTACCAAAATATCGTCTTTTTTCAAATAATCTATTATATTATAAAAAAGTGTCTCCTCTATTTTACCATTATTTTTATCTACAATCATAAGTCTTGAGTGGTCTCTTGGTTCTCTTGGTTTTTGGCCTATTAATTCATCAGGTAAATAATAGTTATAATCAGCTAATTTAGTCAACATTCATTTCACCTTGTTTTTTTCCTATTATCACCCTGTCATTTCCATTGTAATCTTTTCCTATCAAAATTATATCAAATTTATTTTTTTCCATTATTTTTTTAACTGCGTCCCCCTGATTATACCCTATTTCAAAGGCTAAATAACTCTCATCTAGCAGATATTCACAGGCTTCTTTTGATATTTTCTCATAAAAACTCAATCCTTCTAGGTCATCAGTCAATGCTATCTTAGGCTCATACTTTTGCACTTCCGGCATCAGTTTAGAATATTCATCTTTAGAAATATACGGTGGATTTGAAATTATAATATTAAATTTTTTATCCTTTACATTAGAAAATAAGTCTGATTGTAAAAATTCTACATTGTCTACTTTATTTAGATTTTTATTATGCTTAGAAACTTCTATAGCTCCTGCACTTATATCCACACCTATCACCAAAGACGTTGGGATTTCTTTAGCTATTGCAATTGCAATAGCCCCACTTCCTGATCCAATATCCAATACTTTTGGACATTCCATATCCAATATGATATGTTTACATTGTTCTACCAGTACTTCTGTATCGGCTCTAGGTATAAGAACTCTTTCATCTAACAAAAATTTATAACCATAAAATTCCCATTCTCCAATTATATATTGAAGCGGTTTTCTGTATTTACCTCTAAGTATAAGTAATTTTTTTATTTTTTCTATATTTTGATCTTCAATTTTTTGAGCAAAATTTAATGTAAGAATCAACCTATTAACATTTAGCACATAGGAAAAAATATATTCAGCATCTATCTTAGCATCAGGTACTTGATATTTTTTTAAATATTCTATACTTTTACTCAAAAGCTCCAAATTATCATTTTTGTAATTCTTTGGTGATTCTTCTACTGTCGATATCAACTCATCAAATGTTTTGTTCTCCGAAGTCATTCTTTTTAAGAAATACTTAATTTTTTCCTTTTCTTCTTCTTTTAAATTTTTGTCAAAATTAGCATAAAGGCTTATTCTATCCAAATTCAAAACATAAGCTATAATTTTTTCACTCTCTAATCTGGCCTTTTTAAAATTTTTTTCTTCTAAATATTTTTTAGAAAAATTAAGTATATCAAGCAAATTCATATTTACTCCACCGAGCTTGACAACATTTCAGCTTGATTAAATGTTATCAGAGCATCTATCATTTCATCAAGGTCTCCATCCAAAAACGCATCTAATTGATATACGGTATATTTTATTCTATGATCCGTTATTCTTCCTTGTGGGTAGTTATAAGTTCTTATTTTTTCTGATCTATCTCCTGTTCCTACTTGCAATCTTCTTTGGTTTTCTACTTGAGACCTTTGTTTTTCACATTCCATCTCATATAGTTTTGAGCCCAAGTGTTTCATTGCCTTTTCTCTATTTTTCAACTGAGACCTTTCATCTTGACATTGTACCACTATCCCCGTAGGTAAGTGAGTAATCCTGACAGCAGAGTCGGTCATGTTTACATGCTGGCCTCCAGCCCCTCCAGAACGATATGTATCTATCTTTAAATCTTTTACATCTATCTTTACTTCCTGAATATCTTCTATTTCGGGTAATACTGCAACTGTAGCTGTAGATGTATGTACTCTCCCTTGAGATTCTGTTTCAGGGACTCTCTGCACTCTATGTACTCCCGATTCAAATTTTAACTTGGAATAAGCTCCGAGACCGTTTATGCTAAATACTATTTCTTTTAATCCACCCAATCCCATTTCTTGTTTTTCCATGATTTCCATTTTCCATCTTTTTCTTTCTGCATATCTGGAATACATTCTAAAAAGATTTCCGGCAAATAAAGATGCTTCATCCCCTCCGGCACCTCCTCTGATTTCAACAATTACATTTTTATCATCATTTTTATCTTTAGGAAGCAATAATAATTTTAATTCTTTTTCAAGTATCGGCAAAACCTCTTCCAATTCTTTTAATTCTTCATGCATCATTTCACGCATCTCTGTATCTTTTTCATTTTTCAGGCTATCTTTTATATATTCCAAATCACTATTTTTAGCCTTATATTCTTTGTATTTTTCTACAATTGATTCAATTTCTCTAAGTGCTTTACTGCATTCTATCATTAAATTAGGATTTTCTACAATTTTATCAGAACTTAATGTTTCCTGCAACTCGTTATATTTTTTTACAACTTCTTCTAATTTACCAAACAATATTTTCAACTCCTCTATTTTTTATATTAATGTTTTTAATTAATTATTATTTTATTTAAAAATTTTACCACAGATTAAAATAAAAATCAATAAAGAAAGGACTTTTACGTCCTCTTTTCTATTATTTATTTTATTGGCAATTTTATTTTTATTAATTTTCTTTCATATTCTGTTTATTTATTCTATCTATAGCCAATTCTCTGGCTTTTATATATTGTTCTTGACTTATAAATTTCCTTATTTCTATTTGACTTTTCAGTCTATCTTTTAAAATTGTAGCATCAAGATCTCCCAATTTGTCAAAAAGTATAAAAATTTTTTCAATATTCTCTTCGGATCCTTCCAAAACCAATTTATTTATTTCTAATTCCGTTTGTTTTTTTTCCAAAAGTAATAATTTGTACTTTGTACTTACTCTTTCAATTGTAGTTTTAGCATTTTCTATATTTTCAGGCGAAACTCCTGTATTTTCCAAATCTTCTACAGAAACTATTCCAAGTCCGCTATTAGTACCAAATAAAGGTAACGATAAAAAAACTATAACTAATAAACCAAAAAACTTCTTCATTTTAGTCCTCCAACTAAATTATGCATCATCTAAATTGTACAAATTATCAGTACTGATTTCTTTTAATAATTCTGTTTCCTCAAATATTTCTCCATTTAAAATATGGTCTAAAGTTATGTTATCTTCACTATCTTTGGATATGCCGTTTACAAAACTAATCTTATCAATCTTTATATCAGGAAGCCTCATCTTAGCATAATCATTGTCTTTATAGTTCAACATTCTTTCCCATTTAGAGCTCAATGTAGCCATTACAACAGGTTTTTCCATTTCTTTTATAGATTGGTAAGTAGAACCACCTATTATTCCAAAAACAAATAATCCAAAGGAAGTCCAAACTAATTTTTTATTTTTTTGTTTTTCCGCAGAAAAAAGGTCTTTATAAATATTTCCTCTTACACGATCCTTTGGTGACATTCAAATACCTCCCATATCTTTAATAGCCTTATAATAAATAGATTTAACAGTTGAAATGTTCATATTTTTCATATCAGCAATCTCCTTTAGTTTGTATCCATGGATATCTTTTAACAATACTATCTCACGCTCTTGATGTGAAATCTTTTTTAATTTTTCTTCCAAAATTATTCCAGTCTCCGCATTTGAATCATCTGGTATCAATAATATTTCCTCATTTAAATCCAAATTTTCTTTTCGTTTTCTAAAAAAATCATAAGTTTTATTTATCGCTATTTTATAAATCCATGTATAAATATTACTTTCTTCACGAAATTTACTGAGGTTTTTGAATACGCTCATAAACACTTCCTGAGATATATCCTCTGCATCTTCCGAATTTCTAACCACTCCAAGCACTTTATAATATATCCTATCAAAATATTGCTCAAATATTTCATCAAACTCCATCGTATATTCCTCTCAATTTATCTATATATTTAGACGATAAGAAATACAAAAAAGTTTACAAACTTGTACTTGCTCCAACTTTTATTTGATATTTATTACCTGTTATTTCTATTTCCATGTCTTCTTTTATTTCTATCGGTTCTGCTTCATCATTATCATGGTCATCGTTATTTCTCCAAGTTCGTCCTTTTCTCCCATACCCATATTCGAATGAAGCCGAAATCAAGACCTTATTCGTATATTCTATAAAATATTTACCTGGGGTAAGATAATATGGAACGCCTGATGTTATTCTTTGCCTCCCTATTCTTACACCTATGACTCTATTCTCGTCATAGTGTACAACCAATTGCTTTTGTCCCTGATTTTCTCTTTCAATAGAAATTTTGGGCTTTCCAAAAGATACACTTGTCAATAAAGTAAAAATCATTATTATAATCCCAATTTTTAATATTTTTTTATTTTTATTTTT
The DNA here is from genome assembly GCA_031289425.1 of Fusobacteriaceae bacterium. Taxonomy (GTDB): domain Bacteria; phylum Fusobacteriota; class Fusobacteriia; order Fusobacteriales; family Fusobacteriaceae; genus JAISST01. The sequence goes on along the minus strand of JAITPM010000088.1, from coordinate 22,526 downwards.
TTTATTTTTATTTTCTTTATTTTTATTTTCTTTCATTTTATTTTCCACCTGGCAATCAAGACTCTTCTAATACCATTTTTTTCAGTTCCAACAAAATGTCATTTTCTTTTACTTTTTTGATAATTTGCCCTTTCTTAAATAAAATTCCTACTCCTTTTCCACCGGCCACGCCGTAATCTGCTTCTCTTGCCTCTCCCGGCCCATTTACAACGCATCCCATGACTGCTATTTTGATATTTACCTTATAATCTTCAAATTCTTTCTCAACTTTCTTAGCCAAATTTATCAAATCAATCTCTGTCCTCCCACAAGTTGGACAGGATACAATTTCTACCCCATTTGCTCTCAGTCCCAAAACCTTTAATATTTCTTTTGCGACTTTTATTTCTTCTACCGGATCCTCAGTGAGAGATACCCTTATCGTATCCCCAATCCCATCCGCAAGCAGACTTCCTATTCCTATTGCAGATTTTATGCTACCTTGGAAATATGTCCCTGCTTCTGTAACTCCCAAATGCAATGGATAATCTACTATTTTAGATATTTTCCTATAGGCTTCTATCATTATTTTTATATTACTAGATTTTAGTGAAATTACTATGTCTTCAAATTTATTTTTTTCTAATAAATTTACATGATAAATTGCACTGTCTACCATGGCATCAGATGTTATTTTTTTATATTTTTCCAAAATATGTTTTTCTAATGAGCCCCCGTTAACTCCTATCCTAATCGGAATTCCCATGTCCTTTGCAGCTCTCGCTACTTCTCTTACTTTATCATCAGAACCTATATTACCAGGATTTAATCTAAGTTTATCAATCCCATTTTTTATTGCAAGTAATGCTAATTTGTAATCAAAATGTATATCTGCAACTAAAGGTATAGGACTCTGTTTTTTTATTTTTTTTATCGCTTCTGCAGCTTCTGTGGTGTTTATGGTAATTCTTACCAGTTCACAACCTGCATCAGCCAATTTTTTTATTTGATTTATAGTATTATCTTCATCACTAGTATTGGTGTTAGTCATAGATTGAATAACAATACTATTTCCACCACCAATTTTTAAATCACCCATTTTTACAATTTTACTCATAGTTTTCATCTCACATCAAAATTATGAAACATTTTATTTTTGTGTTAAATACTTCATAGGATTTTTTACTTGCCCATCTTTTCTTATTTCAAAATGTAAATGTGGTCCAGTAACTCTTCCTGTCATACCGGTTTTCCCTATTAATTCTCCGGCTTTTACATTGGTTCCGACATTTACATTAATAGAATTCAGATGAGCATATCTAGTCTCATATCCATCCGGGTGCTTTACTATTATGATTTTACCATAACCGCCCATATATCCTGCAAAAGAAACCTTTCCGCTACGTGCTGCCTTTAAAGGAACATATTTTGCTACAAAATCTACCCCTGTATGAAGTATGTATCGTCTCAACACCGGATGAAATCTATTTCCGAAAGGACTACTTATTCCAGAATAAGTCACAGGATATCTAAATCCCCCTGCAGCAACGATTTCTTTTCCACCAGTCGGCGCATTACTTGCTGCTACTTTATCTCCACCTTTACTTGGTGTTCTAGCAACTGTTATATTTTTATCGCCCTTTGGTAATTTCATATCCTTTACATCTTTTTTCTTATCCGCTCCTGCATTACTTGCAAAAGCTTTAAAATCAGGGTCTTTTAAAAATATATCTTGACCAATTTTTAGACTTTTTGCATTTACATCATTGTAAGCCAAAATATCATCAACATTTATCTTATATCTACTCGCAATCTTGTATAAAGAATCTCCTTTTACAATTTTATACATAACTCCATTTTCTGTTAGAATACTTATCTTGTCTCCAATTTTAAGAGCTTTTTGATTCAATACACCATTATTAGCTATTAAAGCTTCCTTAGATATTTTGTGAGCCTTTGCTATACTCTCTATAGTATCTCCCTTTTTTATCACATATTCTACGCCCTGAGGCATTTCTTTTTTATCCACGCCTGTTGTTCCTGTAAGTAGACCATCACTAGAACTTTTAAAATCACTTTCGAAATTATATTTTTTCTCGAAAGTGTAGTATACATGTTCCAAAACTTCAATTCCACCATTTTCTTCTTCGGATTTTTCATAATATTCTGTAAATTGTGCTAAATCCACTATTTCATTAGGCACAGAATACATTTGAATAAAAATACTCAAAGCCATAAAAAACATAAACGTGAAAAAGACAATGGTCGCTATTTTACCAAGTTTAAAATTTATAATACTCAAAAACAATTTTCTTAATTCTGAGTTTGCGTCTCTTCTGGCTCCACTAGTCATCCCTCTTATCACCTTTCTCGTAGTATTTTAATAAATCTTCATTGCATTCGGTTTTGCTTAGTCCATCAATTAATTTTCTAGCAGCAGTTGCTCTATCAAATTGGGATAAATATCGTCTTATACCCCAGATGCTCTCTAATTTATCTTTGCTAATAAGCAATTCTTCTTTCCTAGTTCCGGATCTTTGAATATCTATCGCTGGAAATACCCTTAATTCTGCCAAATTTCTATCTAATTGGATATCACAATTTCCTGTAGATTTAAATTCTTCATAGATTATGTCATCCATTTTACTGCCCGTATCTACAAGTACAGTAGCAATTATTGTGAGACTTCCTCCATTTCGGATATTTCTTGCTGTTCCAAAAAAGTTTTTGGGATAATATAGTGCCGTTGGGTCTATACCACCTGAAATCAATTTACCACTTGAAGGCATAACTATATTGTATGCTCTCGCAAGTCTTGTCAATGAATCCATCAATATTACAACATCTTCACCATTCTCCACTTTTCTTTTTGCTTTTTCTAATATACTTTGAGTAACTTTCGTATGATTTGTCGGATCTTCATCAAATGTAGAAGCAAATACTTGCGCTCCATCTACATTTTCCATTATATCTGTGACCTCTTCTGGTCTCTCATCAATCAGAAGAATCCACACATCTAAGTCTTTATTATTTTTTATTAGTGAATTTGCAATGCTTGTTATAAGCATTGTCTTCCCGGCTTTAGGAGGTGCTATTATAAGTGCTCTCTGCCCTTTCCCTATTGGAGTGATGAGATCTATGATTCTACCAGAAATATCTCTTTTACCGGTTTCCAATTTGTACTTTTCAGTCGGATAGGCAGGCACCAAGTCTTCAAAAGGTACTCTTGATTCTGCAGCTTCCAAGCTTCCATTGTTTACTAAAATAACCTTTTTTAATGCATAATTTTTTTCGCTTTCACTCGGTTCTCTTACTTCGCCTATGATAACATCTTCAGTACGAAGTTTAAACTTACGTATTTGTGTAACAGATACATAGATATCCTTTTCTACTGAAGTATTTCTTAAGAATCCATATCCTTCAGGCAACACATCAAGGGTTCCCCATGCAATATCTTCATTATTTTTATTTTTTTCTGCTAAGTATTCATCTAATAATTCGATTATTTCAATTTTTTTTATTCCGGTTTTTAGTGGAATCCCCACGCCTCTTGCAATCTCTATAACTTCTTTTTGCAAGAATTTTTCAAATTTACTCATGTTCACCTCTGTGTATAAAAAACAAACAACTACGATTTCTACAATACTACCATTTATTTTTATAATAATGGAGACACGATTAGACGTGAAATTCCAGAATAAAGTTGTAAAATTATACTATTTCACCGTATAAAGTCCAAGTTTTGCAACTTCCTATTCTTACATTCACGAATTTCCCTTCGATTTCTTTACTGCCCTCAAACAACACCACTTTATTGGTTGAAGTTCGACCAGTAAACATTTTTTTATTTTTTTTACTTTCACCTTCCACTAATACTCTTACAATTTTGTTTATATATTTTTGACTATTTTCGAGAGAACATTGATTTTGTACCTCTATCAATCTTTGTAATCTCTCTTTTTTTATACTATCTTCTATTTGTCCATCCATAATTGCAGCTTTCGTTCCATTTCTCTTGGAATACATAAACATAAAAGAATTTTCAAATCTTACTTGTTTTACAATATCTAGTGTATCCATAAAATCTTCTTCTGTTTCTTGCGGAAATCCTACGATAATGTCTGTTGTCAAAGATGCACCATTTATTTTTTCTTTAATTTTATTAGCTAAGAATAAATAATCTTCCTTTGTGTAACCTCTGTTCATCAATTTTAAAATTTTGCTGGATCCTGATTGTAATGGCAAATGTATTGATCTTGATATTTTTTCATTTTTCCTCATTACATCAATGACTTCATCTGTAAAATCTCTGGGATGAGGAGAAATAAATCTAATCAGAAAATCCTCCTCTATTGCACATATTTCTGATAGTAGTTTTGCAAAATTATCACCATTTTTAAAATCATTACCATAAGAATTCACATTTTGACCAAGCAAAGTAATCTCCTTATGTCCCTTATTTACATATTTTCTCACATCTACCAATATCTGATCCATTGGTACAGAGCGTTCCCTCCCTCTCACATAGGGTACAATGCAATAAGTACAGAAATTGTTGCAACCATAAGTTATCGCAACACAAGCTCCGCTTTCATCTCCAAAGTCAGCATCTATATGGTCTGGTAATATGTTCTCATTCTCAGTACATACAATATGTTCATTCCTCTTATTATTTAACTTCTTTATTATTTCAGGGATACATCCTATATTTTGATTCCCCATAACAATATCAATTATTGGAAATTTTTTTATTATTTCGTTTCCCTGTTCCTGAGCAAAACAGCCTGTAATTCCTATTATCGTTCCTCTTTTTTCTTTGATAGTTTTTAATTCGCCAATTTTACCAAATATTTGAGTAGCTGCTCCCTCTCTTACTGTACATGTATTTAAAAATATAATATCTGATTGATGTATATCTTCTATTATTTCGTATCCTAAATCTTCGAATATTTTTTTGATTTTAGCGCTTTCGTTCACGTTCATTTGACATCCGTATGTCACTACTGATGCTCTTTTCACTTGTACCTCCAAGCCTCACAAAGTAGTAAATAAAGATATTTTTATTATTATACCATTATTTCTGAGTTATAGCAACAAAAAAAATTTATAATTGTCTATTATATAAACTTATAATAGTGCAAACCGCATAAAATTTGACTTTTAAAGCTATTTTTTATTTTATTTATTAAAAAAATAATTTCATTGATTTTTAATATATGTATGATTTTATTACAACAAAATTTATTATTTTACATTTTATATTTTTTTCCTTAACATATCAAAAACATTTAATTCTATATCTATTTTTGTTTTTACAAAAGAATTAGGATTTGCAACGAATATATCCTCTTCTCTATTTTTTACAATTAGTCTCATATTTGAAAAAATTAATTCTCTTGTTTCCATTTGCGGACTCACAACTTCCAGTTTTTCTCCGACTTCAACTCTATTTCGTACAGCAAGTATATATTCGTTATCAGGTAGTTTTTCTATTACCTTGGCTACCAATTTATGTGTTTGGCTATAAGAATTTCTGTCATTATAGTTTTGACCAGACGCTCCCGGGTTTCCCATATAAAATCCTGTCGTATACAATCTATGCGAAGTCGATTCCAATTCCTCTATCCATTTTGGGTTATATTTGAAATTTCCGCTATAATAGCTGTCTATTGCATCCCTATATATTTTTGCACAATTAGCCACATAATAAATCCCTTTCATTCTTCCTTCTATTTTCAGTGAATCCACTCCGGCATCAATAATTTGATCCAAAAATTCTATCGTACATAAATCTTTTGAGCTAAAGATATAGGTACCTCTATCATCCTCAAATACTGGCATATATTCCCCTGGTCTCGTTTCTTCGACTATAGAATATTTCCATCTACATGATTGAGCACAATCCCCTCTATTGGCATCTCTTCCAGTCATATAATTGCTGAGTAAACATCTACCAGATATAGACATACACATGGCTCCGTGTACAAAAACTTCCAATTCTATATCAGGAACCTTTGCTCGTATCTCTCTTATATTGTCCAATGATATTTCCCTAGCTAATACCACTCTTTTAGCTCCGAGATCCCTCCATACTTTTACTGAACGCCAGTTTGTATTACTCGCTTGGGTGCTTACACTTATCTGTAAATCAGAATTTTCTTTTACTATTTGAAAAACTCCCAAATCTGCTACTATTACCCCATCTACTTTTGCACTTTCTAAAAATTTTACATATTCAGGCAATAATTCCAATTCCTCATTATGTGGTATTATATTAAGTGTAACGTATATTTTTTTGGATAATTTATGAGCATGTTCTACAACCGATATCATTTCTTCATCGGAAAAATTATCACTTCCGGCTCTCAGATTAAACAATTTTCCACCCAAATACACAGCGTCTGCCCCATAATGAAAAGCCATCTGAAGTTTTTCCATATTTCCTGCCGGGGCTAATAATTCTACTTTTTTCATATATTAATTCTCCAAATAATATTCTTTTTTCTCTAAATTAGTAAATTTTGTAAGTTCACTAAAGAACCTCAATTCTACTTTTCCTGTAGGCCCATTTCTATGTTTTCCTATTATTACATCTACAATTCCTTTCCTGTCACTCTCTTCATTGTAATATTCATCTCTATATAAAAACATTACAATATCAGCATCTTGTTCTATAGACCCTGATTCTCTCAAGTCTGATAATTGAGGTTTTTTATCCATTCTGCTTTCGACAGCTCTGGATAATTGAGATAAAGCAATAATCGGTATATCCAATTCTCTCGCTATTCCTTTTAAAGAACGGGAAATTTCCGATATTTCTTGCTGTCTATTAAATTCCCCTTTTCCTGCATGACCTCCATTTATCAATTGTAAATAGTCGATAACTATCAAATCAAGATTTTTTATTGCTTTCATTTTCCTAGCCATATTCCTTATTTCCATAACATTCATGTATGGCATATCAGCAATATTTATATTCATTTTTGAGAGTCTTCCGGCCGATGCTCCTATCATTCCAAGGTCTTTATCGTCCAAAAATCCATTTTTTATCTTTTGAAGCTCAATACTTGCATCAACCGCAAGAAATCTTTGCATAAGTTGAGATTTTGACATTTCAAGACTAAATACTAATACAGAATGTTTTTCCTTTGCAATATTTAAAGTTAAATTCAATGCAAATGCAGTCTTTCCCATCGCTGGCCTGGCCGCTAATATAATGAGATCTGATTTATGAAATCCGCCAGTTTTTGCGTCAAATTCAGAATATCCCGAAGATAATCCTGTCAGTCCTTTAGTTTTATATACTTTATCAATCCGCATCATTTCTTCATGTATAGCATCTTTTAATTGAAATACTGATTTAGATTCTTTATTTTCTGATATTTTAAATATCATACTTTCAGCTCTATCCAAAATAGTTTGTGTATCTTCATTCTCATCATAAACCATTTCTACTACTTTTGTTCCCACATAACCTATTTCTCGCAATATTGCCTTGTCGTGGACTATCTGAGCATAAGAGAGAATATTTGCTGGTGTTGGAATCTCCTCAAGTATATCCCTTAAAACTTCTTCACCACCGCTTTCCTCGTACTTATCCACTCTTTTTAATTCTTCTACAACCAATTGTATATCGATTATATCATTTTTTTCATATAATTTTAACATAGCATTAAATATGTTCTTATGAGCTTTTTTGTAAAAATCCTCTGCTTTTACTTTTTCGAGTACGTCATCCATTTTTTGGGGTAATAAAAAAATACCACATAATAACGATTTTTCTGCCTCTATGCTGCTTGGTATTTTTTTTAAATTATCGTTTTCTACCATTATAACTCCCTTCGCATATCATTTTATAACCGTTTCTTTTTTATTAATGAGTGCGTAATCATATGCCCCGCAAAAGAATATAACATTTTATAAATATTTCTTTTATTCTTTTCCATCTACGATAAGTTTAACATCAGCTTTTACCTCACTATATAATTTTACTGAAATTTCATGCTCTCCTGTACTTTTAACATTACAATCTACTATTTTCTTTTTGTCTATCTTTACCCCGAATTCTTCTTCTATGGCTTGTACAACCTCTTTATTTGTAATTGAACCAAATAATTTCCCGTTTTCACCAGTCTTAACCATCATATGAACTTTTTTTGATTCCAATAATTTTTTTAATTCTTCTGCTTTTCCTTTTTCTATTTTACTTATTTTATCTATTTTACTTTTTTGATTTTCTATTTTTTGCAATTCATCAGAAGTTGCAATAATTCCCTTTTTGGTCTTTATCAAAAAGTTATGCGCATATCCATCTGATACTTGTATCACATCTCCTTTTCTTCCTTGCCCAGCAACATCTTCCAATAAAATCACCTTTATTTTTGCCATTTTCAACCATCTCCTAATTTTTTAATTCTTTTTTAATCTTTATTTTTTTTTAAAATCAATAAATTTTTACTAAATGCAACTGCTGCTCCTACCAAAAATGCAATTAAAGAAAAGCGCATCGTTATAAAAAAAGCTACCAAATGAAATAAAAATTTATATTTAGCATTATTTAAATTGAGGTAAAGACAACTATAGATACTCTTCATTCCGTACAAAACAAATATAATTCTACCAATTTCTCTCATATTGATAATATAATAGTTATTTATTAATAAAAATTTCTCCACAAAAAATGCTATTATAAATATCAAAAGCCACAAATACGATATATCCCAATATAAATACGTCTCTCTCTCCAAAACAACATAAGTTAAGAATACGGAAGTCAAACTTATTAAAAATACAGTATATGAAAAAAATTTGCTATTTTCCATAAGCATGAGTTTCACTTGTTCTGTATTTATCTTAAAAATTGAGCCTAATTTATTTAATAAAATTTCGTTATTATAAATTCCATTTATCTTATCTAAGTTTATCGTATACAATAAAAATATAATCGCACTGGACAATATAGCTATTATTATTATTTTATCAAATGTTTTAATATTTTTAGGTTTAAAATAAAAATATAATAATTCTATGATTCCATAAAACCCACAATATATCACCATCAATATTGGAGTTATTATACCTAGTATAATCAAAACCACTATATTTATAATTATTCTATCTTTTGGTCTTAATTTGCTTACTTGTTTTATCTTATATACCGGCAATAAGAAAGATGAGAGCGGAAATAAAAATGGTAGTACAAACAATAACAATACGATCATTATTTCTTTAACAAATATCATTGTTCCCCCTGAAGCTATAAAATTTTCCCACTAAAAAAATCTTCAACTCTCTGTCCAAGATTTTTTTCATTTTTAATACTTTTGTCTCCTTCATTATCATTAATAGTATAATGTACATATATTTTAGGATGTATTTTTTTCCTCACTATTTCCAAGAAAGGCTCTTTATAATCTTTTTTTTCCATTGACTCCTTCGAATAAGATGATTCTTTATTAAATCCAATATATAAAATATTTTTATCCACTTTATATGGTTTAGCATCACGTAGAAATGCGCTAAACGTAATTTTCACTTTTTTAGCTTCATTTACTATATCGCTCCATTTGTTTTGAATTTCTTCCAAGGATAACGAAATATTTTCTATTATCCCGTTATTTTCATTTTTATCAATAGACACTATTTTTTCGACTTCTTTTTCTATTATTTTTTCTTGAATTTCAATTTGTTTTTTGGGATTCAATATATTATTAACTATTACATATCCAACCAATCTTTTATCTTCTTCATATTTAAATTTATTTAAGCTTTCATATATTGACCCTATTATATCAAGACCCTCTTCTATAGCAAGCTCATTTTTACTTATAAGATTTTTACAATATTTAGCAAAATCCTTAAAAAACATTTCCACTTCCAGAGATTCTAGCCAATATTCATCAAGTTTTTTAATAGTTTCTCTGATATCTTTTTTCAAAATTTTGTCTAAAAAATTCTTCATTTTTTTTGTAGAAGTAATTCCCAATATCTGTTCACACTTCTCGGTAGTTATCTCTTCTTCGTAGCAAGTAATCATCAATCTTTCCAAGATAGATATAGAATCTCTCATTCCACCACTAGCACTTTCATAGATTATTTCGTATACATCCTCATCTATGATTATATTTTCTTGGTCTACAATATATTTTAACCTTTCTTTCATTTCCTCATATAAAACACTTTTAAAATCATATCTTTGACATCTAGAGATGATTGTGGGAAGTATTTTATCAGGTTCTGTAGTCGCTAATATAAATATAACATGTTCCGGAGGTTCTTCTAGAGTTTTGAGTAACGCATTAAAAGCCTCTTTTGTGAGCATGTGTGCTTCATCTATTATGTATATTTTTTTTCTTCCATTGGAAGGTTGATAATTGATCTTTTCTTTGATTTGTCTTATTTCATCAATTCCCCGATTGGAAGCCGCATCAATTTCTATCATATCAATAAAACTTCCTTCATTGATAGCGAGACAATTATCGCATTTATTACACGGCTCATCTGTTATTGTATCATGAGCGAGACAGTTTACTCCCTTTGCAATCAATCTGGCAATCGTCGTCTTACCAAGTCCTCTAGGCCCTGTAAATAAATAAGCATGCGAAATCTTCTCACTACGTAAAGAAGATTTTAATGTTTTTACAATTTCCCTTTGACCGGCTATTTCTTCAAAATCTTTTGGTCTATATTTTCTATATAATGTTACATGCATTTTACATACACCTTTCTCTGCAATAGATGAATTTTTTATTATTTGAATTTTTTACCATATTAATGAGGGTCATAAATAAAACTACTGCTTTTATATTTTAACACATTTCATAAAAAATATAAAGGGAATCATTTATCATCAAATTAAAATATTATTTTTGACTATCCTATTAATTTTTTAATATGCAATCACACATTTCTAGATAATTCATCATTTTTTATTAATATATTTTTTTGCCCGCAAGTTAGGTTTATTGCACTAACAGGGCATACATCCTTACACTTACCACATCTGATGCACTCTACACTATTGATATTTTTAAGGATCTCAACCCTCATTGCACAGATATTCTCACATTTTTTACAATCTATACATTTGTTTTTATTCACGTCCAGATTAAACAAAGATATGCGATTAAAGAATCCATATATAACCCCCAGAGGGCATATATATTTACAAAATGGTCTATATACTATGATAGATACCCATAATAAAAATATCAAAACCCCTAACTTCCAATAATACAAAAAACCTATAATATCGGATAATTCTCTATTATTAAAAACCAGAGGAATCCCTGCAAATAATGTCCCACTAGGGCATATATATTCGCAAAACCAAGGTCTACCTTGACCTACAATATCGACAACAAATAAGGGTAAAATAATAACAAATATAGATAATATTAAATATTTTAAATACCTCAAATGCTTATCAACCCCAAAATTATTTATTTTTTTTATAAACGGTATCTTATAAATAATATCCTGAACCCATCCAAACGGGCACATCCACCCACAAACAAATCTCCCGAATATACTTCCAAAAAATATCAAAAACCCGAGGACATAAAAAGGGATGGTATAATTCCTACTGGCTATAACACCTTGCAAAGAACCTATAGGACATGAACCTATAGCTCCAGGGCATGAATAACAATTTAATCCTGGAAGGCATATATTTTTTAATTTTCCTTTATAAATAGTTCCTCGTATAAATCCTTTGATATTGATATTCGTAAATATCAAAAATATCATCTGAAAATATAAGCGTAATTTATCAACCAATTCCAATACACTCCAAACATATATTTACTGCCTTATTAAAAACTGTATTTATTTCTTTCCTGTATATACCGTATACAATAAATACGAGACTACAGATAATCAACAACAAATTTATATATCTATATTTTTTTAAAGTCATTATTTTATTTCCTCTAGGTATTTATCAATAATTTCAATCCAATCTTTTTTGCTTCTTGAGCCAATAAAAGATTCTCCTACTACATTCCCATTTTCATCCACAAATACAGTTTCCGGAATATATTGAACATATTTTAATTTACCTTCATTCAAATCATCTGACGGTAATAAGTGCAAATAATCAGCCTTGGTTTCCTTTACTATTTTCTTTGCCAATTCTACTTGCCCTTTATCAATGCTTCCATCTTGATTTAAAGTATCTATCACAATTCCTACAATTGCAAAACCTTCCTTACTATATTCCTTGTTTAGCTCTCCCAGTTCAGGCATTTCTCTTAGGCATGGTCCGCAAAATGTCCCCCAAATATTTACCATGGTTAATTTGTTATTTTTAAAAATATTTTGATTAACTTGTTTTCCATCCAAATCAGAAGTAGTAAAATTTGGGAACTTAGTAATTTTTACACTACTTGCATATAATTTTTCACCTGTATTAAAAATTAAATTACATACTAAAACAATCAATGCTCCTATCATTAAAAAAGTTCTTTTTTTCATTTCTTCCTCCTTTGCTATATCCTTATTTAGTAAATGATTTATAAATTTATATATCTGATATTATATCATAAAAACAAACTATTTAATAATTAATATTATTTTTGTATTTCTCGAATTCTTCATGTAAAACAGTATTTAATTTAATGAAATCGCATTTTAATGTATTTGAAGATATAAAAATCGGAGAACCATACATTCTATAATTTGCTTCTGCTGCTTTTCGACTAATTGGATTTGTTTGCCTATTGATATATTCTTTCGGATTACTAACTATTATTATAACCATTTTTTGTTTTGAAATATTCATTCGATTTATTTCTATAATATTTTCCCATGGAATATGCCCTATTGATATTCCACTCGTATTATCTGTTATTCCATAACAATCAATAACAAGTCCCATTTCTTTTTTTAACAAAGATTTTATAACAAAAACATCGCATATTCCAAAAAATATAATACCTATTAAACCAACTATTATATAAAAAATATCAAAATCAATTATTTCATAAGAATTATTAATAGGGTTTTGCACAATATTTAACCCACGTATAAAAATAATCCAAACACTGGAGCCTATCAATCCGATAGAACTAAGCAATAACAAAAATAATTTTTTTTTACTTAAAGGAATCTCAATTTTTTCATTAATATTTATCATATAATTTCCCCCATTATTTAGTTATAAATTTAGATTTATTCGTATATTAACATCCTTTTTGTATTTGGTAAATAATGGATTTTTATTATCCTATTTTTATTTTCTTTTCGTTCATTTAATAATTTATTATATTGGTAAAAATCCATTTTAACTGACAATGTTTTCCCGTTAATTTTTTCTGTACTATATATTTCATAATATTTATTTCTACGAGAACGATAGCTCCTAAGTGTATTTAGATTGCACTCTACTGTCAGATATTTTTTAGTATTCATAAAAATAATATCTTTATATATATTTCTTCCAATAAAAAATAGTCCTGTACCAACAATTAATACCCAAATAATTTTTGTATATACTTTACATTCAAATTTTAAATTTACAATAAAGAGACCACCAAATAATATTAAAATACTGGCAGCATGTAAATAAAATGGTAAATAGATACTATTTTCAAAAATTGTATAAAGCGGTTTATAGTATATCCAATATCTAGCCCAATGAGAAAAAGCCATTAATATGCATAAAAAAATAATAGTACATAAGAGTATTCCCGTAATTGTTTTTCTTTTTTCAGATATTTTGTCAAATTTGTTCAGTTTCATGATATAATCATTTCCTGTTTTTCGATATTATTTCATACAGGCGTTGCACGCAACGCCCCTACACCTATTAAAACTTTATCTAGAGGCCAACACAATAGCTTTATCATCATGAGTACTACCTTTCCAATCTTCATAATTTGTCAAAAACTTATATAATTCTTCACGAGGCAATTTGCAATTTCTCAACTTATCAAAATATTCCGAAAGCCTTCCCGCTATATTTTTCCCATCTATCGAAACTAATCTTTCGCTGGTACCATCAGTCATAACCGCTATCCCTGTAACATCAGAAATATCAAGTAATCCGTATTGGACATCTGCAAATTTCAACCCCTCATCTATAAATACTGTCTCATTGGAATATTCTCCCTTAATAGAAGTCCCCACTCTTACAAGTTTTGTCTTTTTTTCAATAACTATCTCTCCATCTCCCACTTTTAGCCAGAAAGCTTTCTTTCCTCCCGCAACAAATAATAATAATGTTGTCCTAAAATCCTTTGAATTTCTCTTGTGGTTACTTCCCAAATCCTTTAATAACAATATCGAATATTTATAAATAATATCCGCAATCATATCATTCAAAATAATATCTAAACATTCGTCCAATAAATCAATAAAAAAATTCTCCAAAGATAAAACAAGTCTTGCTATTGACTGACTCAAATTCTTTGATCCTATATCAGATAGAATAGCACTTCCTGCACCGTCACAAACAACTATTATCAATCTTTTGGTATTATTTAGACAATAAGCATCTTGGCATGGAACCACATCTGTCCCCTTGTGATGCGCCATTCCTACCATGGCTTCCCCCACCGCCTGCCAAAGAATATCATCAATATTTTCAGCTTTTACGATTTGTTCTGCTATTTTATTTTTTCGGTCTGTATAGGTTTTTATAATAGAATCTATTTTTTTTGAAATCACATTCATTTGTTTTTCATCAGTTAAATTGATATTTTTGGTTATTTTTTCATCTTTTTCGCCTTTTGATAAATTTAATTCCTGTTCTAATTTTTTTAATTTTTTATAAATTCGTTGCATTTTAGGAGAATTCTTTATATTTTTTTTCGTTTTTTTTAACATTTAGCACTCCCTTAATCTATAAAATTTTCATAGATGCTTTCGTTTTCATTTTCATCACTATCTTCTTTTTCCTTTTTCGTAATTTTTATAAGTTTTTTAAGTGGATTTATATTTTTATCGTAATTCCCATCCCTCATATCTTCCAAATATATAGAAAGTTCCTCTATCCATTGTTCAAGAGAAACCCGTTTTTCAGGATGATTTACTCCCTCTGTAAAAGTTTGTATAAATAATTTTTTTATTTTTATTGGCATATGCGTCCAAATGTTGCGCCAAGGTCCTTCCGGTATTCCTTTATTTCCTCTTTTATATGGAAAGTTTCCGTTTTTTAAATTGGTCACCGGATCATCTCCCCCCACCACATCATAAGGATGTCTTCCTAACATCAAGCATTCAAAAATAATGATTGCCAATGAAAATGCTTCACTTGTCTCTGTGTGAATCACATTCTTAAAATCTATATTATGATGCTCCACAGGGGTAAGGTCGGGGCTTCCCACAGGACAAGGGAAATACTTTTTTCCTATTTTTATTTGATAACTATCACAGTCAATCATGGTCACATTAATATCCTTGCTATCACAAAGAAAATTGAGCATATTATAATCTCCGATACACACTTTCTTGGAATGTAAAATCTGAATATTTTTAAGAAAACTTATAATATATTCTAATAATACTGCTCTATCCAAATGAGGGAAAAATTTTTTATATGCAACTGCATGGGCTAAATATCGCATAGGAGCTCCAATTCCTTGTTTCATTGCATATCCTATCCATTTTCGAGATTTATCATAAATGCTGAGTAGCGGCCAACATACATTAATATCGTTAAATTCATCCTTTAGCTTTATCATGGCCTCAATCTTATTTTTATATTCATTCCTATGTTCATCTAGTTTTCGAGTATGATATATTTTGACAAGAATCTCAGGTTTATCCCTCAAAAAATATACACATCCTTCTCCGCCCGGCTTTGCTATAGGCTTTCCAAGTTTTTTAGGATTTCCGAATTGATCAAATACAAGATCATTTTCCTCATTTACAATATTAAAATTAGTCGAGATTTTATTTGTTTTTTTGGTAGTGGCAGGTGTTGTTTTGGTTTTAATAGATTTTTTATCATTTTTAGTATTTATTCCAAAGATTTTACCAAAAATTGAATGATAACCCATACCGTTTTCTCCTTACTTTAAAAATTGTTTTCTTATAAAAAATTTTTCCAAATAATCCTAGATTGAATCCCATCCATCAGTTGAAGGAAGGATTACTTGTGATGTGGTAGATGCTGAGCTTGATACTCTTGCCATACTGGCTGAAAGCCAAATAAAAAACTCTCTAAATTTTAACCCTGCTAATTTTTTTGCCGGTCTATTGGAAAATTTTGCTAAGACATCCAAATTAGCATCACTTACTCCTATTGCCATTACTACCAATTTCCTATTTGCTGACATCTCATGTGCCATATTTGCCGCTTCTATCCAATCATCATTAGGTTCGCCATCACTTATAATAACAAGCCACGGTTGATAATATGGTACACCTTTCTTTTTATACTCACTTTTTCTCCCTTCTAACATATGCAATGCTGTCCGTACTGCACCACCCAAAGGTGTATCTCCATCTGCTTGAAAGGTACTGACAGCCTCTATTAAATGTACCGGTGTAATAGGCAGTTCTTGCCTAACTCCTCCTCCTGCTGTAACAATTCCTATTTCTACAGAATATTGCGCCAATTCATCACTCTTTACTTCCTCAATAAAATTCACAAATCCTTTATTCAATTCAGAAATTGGCTCTCCCGACATTGAGCCAGATACGTCCAATACCAAAATGCATGCACATCTCGGTGTTGGGTTTACAATCAAATCATCCTTTCTTTCCTTTATATCCTTTCTTTCTTTTTTTTCCTTTGCTAAATCATCCATAGTTGACCTCTCTCTTAAATAAATTTTTTGTGTAAATATACCTTAATAATAATTTTTTTATTACTAAGATTAATCTCCACATCTATGTTTTCATTAATTATATTATATCAGATTATTGGCGTCAATATTTGTCATTATAAAAAATTTATTTTTAACTAAATTTATTTATATGGTGAAAAAAGGGATATTCATCGAATATCCCTGAAATTGCAAAATTTTAGTATTTTTTATCCTTTTATAGCATTAACTTTAACGGCTAATCTGGATTTTTTTCTAGATGCAGTATTTTTCTTTAAGATTCCCTTACTAACTGCTCTGTCTAATTCTTGATAAGCAACAGATAAAGCTGCATCAGAATTTTCTGTATCTTTAGTTTCGACTGCTGCCAAAACTTTTTTAGACATAGTCTTAACTCTAGATTTTATTGCTTGATTTCTTTCTCTGTTTTTTTCTGCAATAACTATTCTCTTCTTAGCTGATTTTGAATGTGCCAAATTAAAAACCTCCTGAATAATAACTCATTCAAATATAATAACATAAAATAAACAAAATGTCAATTATATAAAACTATTTTAAAGTCATTTTAAGCTGTTTATTCTAAGTTACAAAGAAACACATTTTTGTACAATGGACCAAAAATATTTTAACATATTTTTTAAAAAATGTAAAATATTTTTATTTCTATTTTATCCAAAAAATCCATTTATTTTTAAAGCGGATTTCATTATTTTACAAGTGCATTTTTACCTTTGACCTTTTAGCTAAAATGATGTATGATAGTGATATGTAACATGTAATATTAAAATAAAGATTATTGATTTGTTAATTATATAGATTCTATAAATGAAAATACTGGATGGAAATAATGGATAAAATTGTTGAAAAAATCTCCAACGAGGCAATAATATTGATGCAAAAAGCTATCTCTGATGCCTCTGGAAACGAAGTTTTTTTTAGGGGAATTCCGAATAACAATGGAATGGTCGTAAAAGTTCAGGTATTAGCAAGAGGAAACAAGCATTCTGTTCCCGCTATTTTGAAAATAATGAGAAAAGGTGAAGTAATAATTCATAATCATCCTTCCGGCTACTTGTACCCGTCTGATGCTGATACTGAGATAGCTTCTATATACTCCAACCAAATGGCTGGAGCCTCTTATATCATTAATAATAGCGTAACTGATCTCTATGTAATCACTGAATTAATAGATGATAAAAATGTAAAAATAGATATTGGTCCATATTTTGAAGAGCACGGTATTCTGGTAAGTACTTTTGATGATTTCGAATATAGAAAAGAGCAATTCCAAATGGCAAAACATATTGAGGATGGTCTAAATAATGAAACGAAAATAATAGTCGAAGCCGGCACAGGGACAGGTAAAACATTAGCTTATCTTGTCCCTATTATAGAATGGGCTAAAAAAAACAGGAAAAGAGCCGTTATCAGTACCAATACTATCAATCTACAGGAACAACTGCTAAATAAAGATATCCCAATAGCTAAAAAAATTATACATGAAGATTTCAAATACCTCTTGGTAAAAGGTCGTGGAAATTATCTTTGTAATAGAAAATTTACAAAAATTACGGCCGGTGATAATATAGACGTGAGTGATTATAGCAATGATCAACATGTGCAAATAAAAGAAATATTGAAATGGGGATTAAAAACAAAAAACGGGGACAAAGCAGAGCTACCCTTTGAGGTGGATGGAACTGTATGGGAGTTATTTGCAAGTGAAAGTGATATTTGTGCAGGAAACAAATGCCCCCATAGAGAGGACTGTTTCTTTATGCTGTCAAGAAATGAAAAAAAGCAAGCCGATATTTTGATTACCAATCATCATATGTTCTTTTCAGACCTCGCAATAAGAAAAGAAACCGGCTTTAATACAGAATTTTCTATAATACCAGATTATGGTTTGGTCGTATTTGACGAAGCTCATAACGTAGAAAAAGTAGCAAGAGATTATTTTTCTATTGAAGTATCAAAATATAGTTTTACTAAAATTATGAATTATATCTACGCTTTTGAAGGAAAAAGGAAAAATACAGGAAGTATTGAAATCCTCGCTAAATATGTAAAATTCACTAGTCTGGATAATAAAGACCTTATCCTAAAAAATATAGAAGATACTAAAAAATCTCATAAAAAATTATTCTCATGTGGGAGAGAGTACTTTAATTTTATAATTGATAAATTTTCAAAAGGACAAGAAGGTACATATAATTTCAGAATAAAAAAAGATGAGATTGCCAACAACAAATTTTTATCAAATTTATCCCTCTTTGAAAAAGAAGTATCTACCCAATATTTTAGTTATAATAAGAAAGTTTATGAAATAATAAAATCACTGGAAGATGATTCCGATTTGGATGGAACAATAAATGAGTTTGCCAAATATTTTAAAAGATTGGAAACATTTTTTTTAAATTTCAAATTTGTAAACTCTTTTAATAATGATGATTTTATTTATTGGATAGAAGTGAATAGTAAAAAGAGTAACTCTAAATTGGTAGCTACCCCTCTAAGAATAGAAAATGATCTAAAAATGCATTTATATCTGAACCTAAAACAGATAATTTTTACTTCAGCTACTATTGCCATAGGTAAAAACTTTAATTACTTTAAAAGTTCTCTGGGACTTTTGGATGAAAACACAATTGATAAAGCTATTAAGTCTCCTTTTAACTACGATAAACAAATGAAAGTATATTTACCGACAGATATTTTGGATCCAAATGATACCAAATTTTCTGAAGACACAGCCGAATACTTGAAAAATTTATTGCTAAAATCAATGGGAAAAACTTTTGTATTATTTACATCCTATCGAGTTTTAAATTATGTTTATTACATGATTCGGGATAGTTTGGAAAGTTCAGGATTAGATTTATTTATACATGGAATGGCTCCACGTACACAACTTCTCAATATGTTTATGCAAAGTAAGCAACCGGTATTATTTGGGACAGATTCTTTCTGGGAGGGAGTTGATATAAAAGGTGAGCAGTTAAGCTCTGTAATAATAGTGAAATTACCTTTTAAAGTCCCTAATGACCCAGTTACTGAAGCTATAATAGAATATATAATATCACAAGGTAAAAATTCATTCACAGATTATCAGGTTCCGGAAGCTGTAATAAAATTTAAACAAGGAATCGGACGTCTGATAAGAAGTAAAAATGATAAGGGAACAATTACAATTTTAGATAATAGAATAATCAATAAAAGATACGGCAAATATTTTCTTGATTCTATTCCTACAAAAAATATTTTAATAGGATCAAAATTGGATATTTTAAACGATATTGATATATGATTTGGCCTAATACTCAAAATATATGTTGTATTAATTTAGTAAATATGGTAATTTATTAGAGATGACAATAATTTTAAATACTATTTTATAAAATTTTGTTTAAATTTTTTATGGAGGTAATTTCCATGAGAATCATAAATTTATTCGGCTTAAAAATATCTTTAGATATAAAGAGAAAATCTACTAGTGATGCAGATAGATATTCCCCACTTTCTACAGTGAGAGAAAAAATCTTGTATCTTATTTTATGCATGTTTGTAATTGTATTAAGTTCAAAAATAGCTTTAATTTATAATAACAAAAATTATAAAATAGGCGATTTTGCCGAAATTGATATCTACGCTCAAAAATCCATAGTTTTTCGTGATGATGAGTCTAAAGAAAAAATTATAGAAAATATGATAAAAGAATCGGGTAGGGAATATGTTTACTCCGCCGAGGCTGAACGGGTATTTATAGGTTATTTTAATGAATTTTTTAATAAAATAAAATCTTTAAAAACCAAATCTATATCTGATATTGATATGAAAGGATTTGAAAAAAAACTGGGCAAGAAAATCCCCGAAGATTTGTTGGATAGCATCAGTAAATTAAACAATATTACACTGAATAATTTGCAAAAAACATCAGAAAGATTTTTAAAAAAAGCATATGCCGACGGTATATATACAAATAGAAATGATATAACTCTCAGCAAAGCTTGTGCTGAAGAATTAAAAAATTTCCCTACTTTGCAAAGACGCCTTTTAGATGTATTTTTAGTAGCCAATTATAAATATGATGATGAAAAAACAAAGCAGAAAATTTATGACAAAGTTTCTCAGATAAAAGATCAATACATTAATATAGACGCTGGTACATTACTTATCAAAAAAGGTGATGTTTTAAATGAAAAAAATATAAAAATTTTAGAACATTCGAATATATTTTCATTAAAAAAGAGTATATTATATTTTATAGCAAATATCGTATACCTACTTCTTATTTCGACTTTATTTTATGTAATATTTTTTACCTTATTTAAAAATGAAATTTTGAATAAAGGAACATACAGAAGTGTTTTTTTGATAATAGTTACTTTTTTCTTGGTTTACAGAATTTTCGGCGAAACTTATTTATTCCTCCTCCCTACGGACAGCGCCTTATTCTTAATGCTATTAATTACAAAAGATAAATTTGCACGAGCTATTTTCCCTGCAATGCTGGTTTTTATGTTACCTATGGCAGATTATAATTTAGTTTATATTTTTATCTATTTTGTATCCTTTCCTTTAGGATGTCATTTTATGCGAAATGTTTATACTCGTTCAAGTATCTTGGCAGCCGGGATAAAATCTGCAATGTTTAGGCTTGTATTATTTTTATTGATGATAATATTTTTAAATTTTGATAGTTCTAAAATTCTTGTATATTTAATACAAATAATGATATCCGGTATTATCTCAGGTACTCTTACGGTAGCAATACTTCCATATTTCGAAAGAACATTTAATATATTGACAGTCTTTAAATTATTGGAGTTGGGAGATTTATCTCACCCACTTTTAAAAAAGCTTTCAGTAGAGGCTCCGGGCACATTCAACCATTCTATGATGGTAGCTACATTGGCAGAAAATGCTGCTGTGGCACTAAATATAGATCATATCTTTGCTAGGGTAGCTTCATATTATCATGATATCGGAAAATCTAAAAGGCCTAAGTTTTTTAGTGAAAATAGAGAAGGCGAGTCCAATCCTCATGACGGGTTGTCAGCATATATGAGTAGAATGATAATCGCTGCCCATACGAAAGAGGGTGTAGAAATGGGAAGAGAATACGGCATACCTATGGAAATAAGAGATATTATGCTGGAACATCATGGAACTACTTTGATTGCATATTTCTATAACTTGGCTAAAAGTGAAAATCCAAATGTTCTAGAAGAAGAATTCAGATATCCAGGACCTAAACCTAAAAGTAAAGAATCCGGTATAATAATGCTTGCAGATTCAATAGAAGCAGCAGTTCGTTCTCTTGACGAAAAATCAGCAAAAGCTATGGAAGACACTATTCGTTCTTTAGTCAAAACAAAAATAGAGGAAAATCAGCTTGTTAATACATCCTTAACATTTAATGATATAGAATCAATAATTGAATCCTTTACAAAATCTTTAGGTGGTATTCATCACGAAAGAGTAAAATATCCTGGGCAAACCAATCATTTGATAGAAAATAAACAATAGAAAAATAATAAAATAGAAACAATAAAAAGGTGATTGAATTATGCAAATTACGCTTGATATATCTATTGAAATTATAGATTATGAAGACTTGATAAATGAAAAAAAAATAGAAGAATATGTAGGCAGTATTTTAAATACGGAATATAAAACTACAAAACCTGTATATCTTGCTATTTTATTCACAACCAATGATGTCATAAGAACAGTAAATAGAGATTATCGAAATAAAGATGAAGCTACTGATGT
>JAITPM010000079.1 GCA_031289425.1 Fusobacteriaceae bacterium | reverse complement strand
ACTCACAAATATTTTATCACTATGCAGATAGTATACACTATTCTCCATAAATTGTACAGCTTTATTTTATTTTTTTTATATTTTTTTTATATGCTTTTTAATAAACGCTTGTATTCAGTATATTTATTAAGAAATACAGACATATCATAATTATTTTAACAATTTTTTTATAATAGATTTTACATCTCCTGTTATCAATCCTCCATGATAACACAATATTTGTTCTACATCATAATCCAAAAATTGCCTTATAGATTCCTTTGCTCTGATAAGATCCAGTGTATATTGTGGATTTGCCATATGCAGTATCCCATCTTCGGCTACCATAGCATCTCCTGTTATAATAGTTTTTGACTTTTTATGATATACCGATATATGTCCGGGCATGTGTCCCGGAGTATGGATAATATCTATATCTTCCAAGAAATCTATTTCCTTGTCATTATCTATAGTTATATCTACGGGCACATATTTTACAGACTCCAATATTTTCTGAAATTCTAGCGCTTCTTCCTGTAATTCCGGAGCAAGATTTGGAAATATTTTTTCAGTTTGCAAGAGTCTTAAAGATTTTTTTGTTCCTTCAATATATGGCTTTTCTATTGTAGAAGAAACTATCTTAATATGGGGATATTTTTCTTTTATTTCATAGAGAGCTCCAATATGATCGTGGTCATGATGAGTTACTATTATTTTTGTAAGTTTCGAAAAATCAAAATCATTTTTTTGTGCTTCTGTTTCTAATATCAATAAAAATCCCGGGTACCCGCAGTCTATCATTATATTTTCTTTATCGCCTACTATTATTGCCGGATGAAATATTACTTCCTCTCCATCACGTAGAAACGTTATGTTTAATATTATAAGTTTATCCATAGATTCCTCCTATTCATTTTATTACCCTTTCTTTTGAGATAATTTTTTTATAATTCTCTCCAGTTTAAAATTTTACCTAGAAATAGTCAATTGCTTACTATCTACATCATGTTCTCTAAAAAAAGTCTCTATTTTTGTTTTAGTTTCCAAAAGGAGTTTTTTTATAAGTTCTGTCTTTTCATTTGTCATTCTAAATGAGGGCACACTTACACTAATCGCTGCAAGAATATCTTCTCCTTTAAAAAGTGGAACACTTATACATCCGGATTGTTCATTGACTTCTCCATCTTCTGTAGCTATCATAGTTTTTCTTATTTCTTTTAATTGTTTATAAAGCACATCAAAATCAGTTATTGTCTTAGTTGTATATGCTTTAAGACCCTCGGGATATAATGTTTTTATTTCTTTTAAAGTTTTCTGGCATAAAAAAGTTTTACCCAATGCAGTGCAATAGGCAGGAAGACGTTTTCCTACATAGGAGACAATCCTTATTGGTTCGTCCGAATCGACCTTTGCTACATATAAAATTTGTCCTCTGTCAAATATTCCAACTTGACATATTTCATTAGTTTTCATCACAATATATTTCATTTCGGCTTTTATAAATTGAAGAGCATTCATATTACTCGTATATGCCGAACCAACACAAAATGTGCCGATACCTATACTATATCTATATGTATGCGCATCAAAAAAAATAAATTTTCGCTGTGCCATTGTATGTATTAAAGGTAAAATACTACTTTTAGGAGCTTTGATAGCCTCTGATATTTCTGTCAACGTCATTCCATCTTGATTGGCAGCTAATAATTCAAGTATATTTAGCACTCTGCCTGTAGGTCGATGCTCTGTTTTTAGCATTGATTATACACCTCCTAATTTTTCCAACGTAGGGGCGTATGATTACGCCCTCTTGGAACCATATTTAGCAATTTAATTATACCAAATTTTTACTCATTTGTATACAGTATCAAAAAACTCTAAAAATCACACCATTCGAATTGTTTCATAACTGATTTTTTTATAATAATGATTCGAAATAATAGAAAAAAATTTTTATCAGAACATATTGACTTATTTGCAAAAGAATGCTATCATAAATTAAATGGTTCGTATATATAAATATAGTTCGTATATACGAATTAAAAAAATAAGAACCTGTTGAAATGGAAGGCCGCCAAATATAACAGAAAAAATAAATAAAAATAAAAAAAAATTAAAAAAAATTAGAAAAAGGAGGTAATAAAATTATGATTATGAAATTTTTAAAAAAAGTGCCGGCTGGTATGATGATTGTTCCATTATTAATAGGGGCTTCTATTAATACTTTTTTCCCAGCAGCATTAAAAATTGGTTCATTTACAACTGCAACCTTTTCTAGTGCTGGATCTGCTACAGCAATTGGTATTCAATTATTTTGCCTTGGAACTACTTTACAATTAAAAGATATGCCAAAAATATTAAAGCGTGGTGGGATATTACTTGGTTCAAAATTTGTAATAGGGGCGGCTATTGGTATAACAATTGGTAAAGTTTTTGGGTTTGATGGAGTATTAGGCCTGACGACATTGTCTATAATAAGTGCAGTAACTAATAGTAATGGAAGTATATACCTTTCTCTTATGAAAACTTACGGCGATACCAGTGATTGCGCAGCTATGGCACTTCTTTCTCTTAATGACGGTCCTTTATTTACTCTTATAGCTCTTGGTGGATCAGGTCTTGCTAATGTTCCGTTTATGGCATTAGTAGCAGCAGTTTTACCTATTGTAATAGGTATGATTATAGGAAACTTAGATAAAGAAATGAAAACTTTTCTAGAACCTGCCGGTGATATTTTGATTCCATTCGTTGGATTGACATTAGGTGCCGGGATCAATCTATCCAGTGTATTAAAAGGTGGAGTTTCCGGTGTAGCATTAGGGCTTATTACTGTTTTTGTTGGTGGTATATTTATAGTTACTTGTGATAGATTCATAGGAAAAAGGCCGGGTTATGCCGGGTGGGCTGTAGCAACAACCGCAGGAAATGCAGTGGCAGTTCCGGCAGCAGTTGGGCTTATAGATCCTGCATGGGCTCCTTATGTCGGAGTAGCAACTACACAAGTGGCAGCAGCAACAGTGGTTACAGCTATTGTAGTCCCATTTATCACTAACTGGTGGGCCAAAAAATATGGATGTCCACAAATGAATGCCATAAATGCAGCTGTTGCAGGAAAAAATTCTAAAAATTAAAATTATTAATAAAAATTTTTAAACATTTAAGGAGGTATATTATGATAAATGCTTTAATTATTGATGTTAAAGATAATGTAGCAATAGCTATCGAACAAATAACTAAAGGAACCGATATAAATTATAAATTGAACAATAAAGTTTTATCGTTAAAGGCTCTCAGTGATATTCAAATATATCATAAATTTGCTACTAAAGATATTATAAAAGGAAATCCTATAGTAAAATATGGAGAACATATCGGTATAGCAGCTAAAAATATAAAAGCTGGAGAACATGTGCACATACATAATGTTGAAAGTCATAGAGAAAATCTATAATATAGGAGGGAAATTAATATGAATTTTTTAGGATATAAGAGATCAGATGGTAGAGTAGGTGTAAGAAATAAAATATTCATATTGCCGGCTAGTGTTTGTGCTTCTGATACAACCAGGATAATTGCTTCGCAATTAAGTGGTGCTGTTACATTTAATAATCAAAATGGATGTTCACAAGTAGCGGGAGACCAACAATTGACAATGGATGTTATGGCTGGAATGGCTGCAAATCCAAATGTATATGGAATTATTGTTATATCACTTGGTTGCGAAAATTGTCAAATGGATTTAGTTGTGAAAGCAATAAGAGAGCGAACGAATAAACCTATGGAAACCTTTGTCATACAAGAAAATGGGGGAACTATTGCAACTATTGAAAAAGCTGTTCGTGCCGGAAGAAAAATGGCTCAAGATGCTTCAAAACTACAAAGATCTGAATTTTCCATATCAGAGCTCATAATTGGAACCGAATGTGGAGGCTCTGACCCTACCAGTGGACTTGCATCAAATGTCCTCATAGGAGAATTAAGTGATCGGTTAGTAGCATTAGGTTCTACATCTATTCTATCTGAGACTACAGAATTTATAGGAGCAGAACATATTCTTGCAGCTCGTGCTAAAACACCTGAAATAAAAGAAAGAATTTATGAAATAGTCCACAGATACGAAAAAGCTCTTCAATTGGTTGGGGAAGAGGTAAGAGAAGGAAACCCGGCACCTGGAAATATAAAAGGTGGTATAACAACTCTTGAAGAAAAATCATTAGGTTGCATACATAAAGGTGGACATACAGAAGTGACAGCAGTCTATGACTATGGAAAACAAGTAACCGAGAAAGGCCTTGTAATAATGGATACACCGGGTAATGATCCATCATCAGTTGCGGGTATGGTAGCTGGTGGAGCGCAAATTATAGTGTTTTCTACCGGAAGAGGTACACCTACAGGAAATCCGATTTCTCCTGTGATAAAAATTACTGGAAATAAAATCACATTTGCAAATATGATAGATAATATTGATATTGATGCAAGTCCGGTTATATACGGACCGGAAACTCTCCAAGAACTTGGGGAAATATTATTGAAAGATGTTATCGAAGTAGCCAATGGAAAACAAACAAAAGCAGAAACATTAGGTTATACAGAAATGGCTATTGCAAGATTATGTAATTATGTATAATTTATTAATAGTTGTGTAAATTGTATTTATGGAATAAAACTAAAATATCTAAATATTTGTTGTAAATTATTATATTTAGGGGTAAAATTAACACATAAATAGAATTTTTGTAAGCAATAGTTAATATTCATTTACTTATTAATATTTTATTCTAATATTTTATTGCAATCTTAAAATTTGGAGGGTGAAAGAATGAAATTTGTAAATTTTAAAATCGAAAATGAGGAAAAATTAGGTATTTTCAACAAAGACGAATCAAAAGTCATAGAAATATCTTCAGCATTAAAAGGGAAAAATTTTTCATCAATGGTCGACCTTATAGAAAATATAACAAAACCTGAAATAGAATTCCTATCAAAATTATCTGATAATACGACATATGATGGAATCCAATACGATACTACCAAAGTTAAACTTCAATCTCCAATAAAACGCCCTATACATGATATCATCTGTGTAGGAGTAAATTATAGTGATCATTTAAAAGAAACTAACGATAACTTAAATAATTTTAACGCACCTACAAACACTGTATATTTTGCAAAGAGAGCAATCGAAATAATAGGGCCGGGGGATCCAATAAAAAGCCGAATGGAGCTAGATAATGAGCTGGACTACGAAGTGGAGCTTGCAGTAATTATAGGTAAAAAAGGTAATGACATCCCAATAGAACAGGTTGAAGAATACATCTTTGGTTATTCTGTATTCAATGATATTTCTGCAAGAAAATTGCAAAAATCTCACAATCAATGGTACAGAGGTAAAAGCTTGGATACTTTTTCATCATTGGGGCCTGTAATTTTATACAAAGCATCTCTTCCATTTCCTGTAGAAGTAGATGTAAAAACTACTGTTAACAATGAATTGCGACAATCTTCCAATACAAAAATGTTTATCGCAGATATCGCAAAAATAATATCAGAAGTATCATCCGGTATGACACTTGAACCAGGAGATATCATCGCAACCGGTACACCTTCAGGTGTTGCAATGGCAATGAGACCTCAAAAATTTCTTAAGGTAGGTGATACTGTAACTTGTGAAATACCAGAAATCGGTAAACTTACTAATATAGTAAAATAAAAAGAGTTATAATAAAAAAATATAATAAATAAAATACAAAAAAATCTTTTAATAGATTAAGGAGATAATAATGAAAAAAGCTAAATTCATAACACCGGCAGTTACTGCATTTGATGAAAATGGAAACTTGGATATCGCAGCAAATAAGGCCATATGGGATTTTTTGATAAAAAATGGGGTAGATGGTCTCTTAATCATGGGAAGTATAGGTGAATTTGCTTCTATGACAGCTGAACAAAAAAAAGAATTAATAAAACTGGCAATAACATATGTAAATAAAAGAACCAAAGTATATATAGGAACAGCTGATATGAGGGTCGATGAAACTATCAATCTTTCTAACTTTGCACTGGCAGAAGGAGCTGACGCCGTAATGGTCATAAGTCCCTATTATTTTTCTATCTCTGACGAAAGTATAGAGTTTTTCTATGACAAGGTCGCAGATGGTATCAAAGGAAATATGTATCTATATAATTTCCCGGCTAGGATAGGGTACGATCTTTCTCCGGCGGTCACTTTAAAACTTCTAAGAAAGCACAAAAATATAGTTGGATACAAAGACAGTGTATCAGAAATGGGTCATACAAGAAAATTGATGACTACGGTTCTAGGAGAATTTCCTGGTTTTGAAATTTATTCAGGATTTGACGAAAACTTTGTCCATAATATTTTAGGTGGTGGATCCGGATGCATTGGTGGACTTTCTAATATTTACCCTGAATTATGTGTAAAATGGGCAAAGGCTATAAATGATAAAAAACTTGATGAAGTAGAAAAAATTCAACTTGTTATTGATAAAATGATGGACATATACGATATAGGGCTTCCTTTTATTCCTATCATAAAAAAAGCTATGATACTTCGCGGAATAAAAATGAACGATTATTCTATTGAGCCATTCTTAGGTGCTACTGATGCGCAGGTAGAGAAAATAAAAATAATTTTAAAAGAAATTAATTTAATATAGAACTCTAGTAAAATAAAAATAGTGTACCGAGAAATAGGTAACACTATTTTTTATTTCCTATACTATTTCAACTTAAATCCCTATATCTTATCTTGACGAGATTTACTATGAATTCCTTAATAAGATAGATAAGCATCAAAATACTATTTACAAATATGCTGGAATAAGGTATTCTGGAACTCCATTTCAATATTGGCGTTGTTTGATTTCCGACTATTAATAGAGACCATGAATATTTAGTCAAAGCTATAAAAAACATAATACCAATTAAAGCAATTGCAGCATTAAAATAATTTCTAAAAGCTGTACCTTTTAATTTATCATCTAAAATAGTAACTTTAAAATGATCATTATTTCTCATGATAAGAGAGGATGTCGTAAATATCATCCATGACATCAATATTCCTACTACTTCCTCAGACCAACTCATAGACGATAAGTTAGGATAAATTTTATAAATCGGGAAAAATCTTATTAATACTCTAAGTAGCAACAATACAGCTAAACTAGCAAATAGAGCAACTACAAAATACTTCAAGATTTTTGCAAGTATTATATCAATTATTTTTAATCCATTCATACTATGCGCCCCCTATAAAATAATTCGGTAAAAATGTAGATATAGGCGGATAAAATGCACATAACAAAAGTACTATGAAAATTCCTATCAAATAAGGAAGTACTGCCTTTGATAGATCGACTAAACTTACATCAGTTATAGATGAGACCGCATAGAGACTCATTCCCACAGGAGGAGTGAGTAATCCTATCATAGAAGCAAGAACCATTATAACTCCAAATTGAGTAAGATCCATTCCGATTTGCTTTATTATAGGTAAAAATATAGGTGTACAAATCAATATAACAGCAGTTCCTTCTATGAAACACCCTAGAAGCAATAATACTAATATGATTAAAAGGATTAAAATTACACGATTAGATGTAATATTTAATAGCCCATTTATTATCTTATTCGGAATCCTTTGATGCATCAAAAAATATGCAAGGAAATTAGCAATAGCTATGATAAAAAGTGTTTTGCAACTTTGTACCATACTATCGTAGATAATATTAACTAAATCTTTAACTTTTATTTCTTTATATACAATAGTTCCTAAAAACAAAGCATAAAAACTAGCAACTACCGCAGCTTCAGTAGCTGTAAATACGCCACCCCATATACCGCCTATTATTATAACTACTGTCATAAGAGATGGTATCGCATCAACGAAATATTTCCACCTATCAGCCCATTTCATCTTTGGTTCTACTGGATAATTTCTTTTCTTAGAAATAACATACACTGCTACCATCATAGCAAGAGCCATCATAAACCCGGGTATAAATCCGGCCATAAAAAGTCTGCTGACAGAAACTGTCCCGACTACAGAACTATACACAACAAAAGGAATAGAAGGTGGTACCACAGGCCCAATCGTAGATGAGGCCGCTGTTATTCCTGCTGAGAATGTTCTGTCAAATCCTGCATCATCCATAGCCTTTATCTCTATAACACCAAGACCTGCAGCATCAGCAACCGCTGCCCCGGACATTCCGGAAAATACAAGACTTGATATTACATTTACTTGCCCCAGACCACCGGGCCAATGTCCGCAAATAGCTTTTGCAAACCCAAATATTTTATCAGTAATTCCACCTGTATTCATTAAATTTCCTGCTAAAATAAAAAACGGAATAGCTAACAATGTAAAACCTGTTGTTCCGGCATATATTCTTTGCGCCATTACTGCCATATATTGACCTTGACCCAAGGCAGCAAATACCCCTCCAGAAGTAACGCCCATAACAATACAGACCGGAATCCCGATTAGCATCAGTCCAACAAGCAATACACATACCAGTAATGCCAACATATACGTCTACCTCCCATGGGATTTTTTAAATCAAGACAGCACATAGTTCAATGCTGTCTTGTTATGATTTTTCTTATTTTGCGTCTTCTACCATCTTTAAAAATTCTTCTACTAATTTAGGATCTCCTACATATTCTTCCATTTGTTTGTAAGCAGGTCCCATTTTTGCTTTAAATTCATCGAAATCAGGGCGTACAACTTGTATTCCTTTTTCTTCTAATTTTTTAATATAATCTTCTTCACTGTTTTGGACAACTTTACGCATAGCAGCACTTGCATTTTTGCTTGCAGTTTCTATTATAGCTTTTTGTTCAGCAGATAATTTATTCCATGAAGGAGTAGAGAAAATTAGATTTAATGATTGATAAACATGGTGAGTGATAGTCAAATATTTTTGATCAACTTCCCAAAGTTTGTTAGAATATATAGTAGAAAGAGGATTTTCTTGACCATCCACAGTATGTTGCTTCAATGCCGGTATCAATTCAGTGAAAGATACTATTTGTACTTCTGCACCCAATGCTTCTAGAGCAGATTTTTGTTGTACTTCAGGCGGAGTTCTTATCTTTAATCCTTTTGCATCATCAGGATGAACTACTGGACGTTTAGAATTTGTTAAATTACGGAATCCATAATCCCAGCCGCCTACCAAATGCATATCAAATGCTTCCAATTCATTTTTGGTCCATTCAAAGAATGGTCCATCTAATACTTTGTAAGCATGGTCATAACTTTTGAATACGAACGGAGTAACAAGAAGAGCAAATTTTTTAGAATATTTGTCTATCGAACCTTGAGTCAGAAGACAAGAATCAATTACTCCTATTTTTACTTGTTCTATTATTTCAGGTGGATTTCCCAATTCATTGTTAGGGTAAATTTCTATTATAACAGAACCTCCAGTTTTTTCTTCTACTTCTTTCTTAAAAGATTCAGCAGCATCAGTACCAGGATCACCTACAGTACCAAAATGTGCTAGTTTTAAAGTTATTTTGGAACTACCAAAAGCTGTCATAGAAAAAATAACAGTCAAAACTAGTAATACAGATAACAATTTTTTCATACATTCCTCCTACTAAATTTTATGCACTTTTATTATAGCCAAAAATTTGTATACAAATTAATTTTAGAAAATTTTAGATAAATGTTTAACATTTATCTCTTTCATTCATTAATTTGACATTCATTAATATTTTACCACATGTTTTATAGTAAATCAATAGTAGCCCAAATAAAAATCTTTTATAAAATTTTTTTAAGCATATAATTTCTACACATCTTTCTATTATAATCAAAACATAAAATCAAATAAAATATGGAGTGATAAATATGAAGAATATTAAAAAATTTACAAAATTATTTATATTTTGCGGAGTGATACTCATTGCCGTTTCAGGTTTTTCAAGATTCGACGTAGTAGGAAAGGACTCTATCAGAGCTTTCGATAAAGTATTGGAAACTCTTCCTGACAATGTAAAACCTGATGAGATGAATGGTGGGTGGGCTCTAAAAGCTCCAGATGGAGGGGCAAGGTTTATATGGAGTTCTGATTATAGCAAAAGTTTTCCTCATGATATAATGTTAGAAATTGATGCAATGCCTTTCATTGATGCGGGACTGGATACAAGTAAACTCCCAGAAGATATGTTTTTTTATGAAGGTATGATTATGATTGGTGTAAAACTAGGTGAGAATGTGCTAAAATACAAAGGGACTCCGACACCACTTTCTTCATATGAACACATTGTAAATCTCTATAGAAAAGTCATAGGATACCATGCAGCTCTTGACCACTATGGAGTGACTATAGGTGCAGGGAACTTATTCGAATGGGCAAAAGATCAAAGTACCAACGATAAAGATATCGTGTTTGTGCTTAACCCAGAACCGTTTATAGCAGCCGGTGTTGACCCAAATAAAATAACAGGTTGGGTATTTGGCAAAGTATCTGTAGATATAGATGGTAAACCGGTAGAAGTCGATAAGCTACTCAAACCCTTTAATTTAAAATAAATTTCTACACTCACTAACATTTGCACCAATGTACTAATTACAATGCAAAAAAGAAACTATTCGATGATAAATACATTCATCGAATAGTTTCTTTTATACTTTTAAAAGAGGTTAGGTTTTCAAAAATTTTTATTTAGTAGCATTCCAAGGATGCTTTTTAATATACCCATCTGCAAAAGGTATATATATAGAAAGCAATGTTGTCGCTAATAATAGCCATAAATACCACAAGCGAGGGAATAAGTCTAAAAAGCTAACAGCTCCTTGTGTAAAACCTAATGCTATCAAGATTTGTCCTCCATATGGTATAAATCCTTGAGTTATACATGAAAATATATCTAATATAGCGGCAGTTTTTCTAGGATCAACGTTATTTTTTTCAGCTATATCTTTAGCTATAGGTCCTGCTATAATTATAGCAACTGTGTTATTTGCAACAGAGATATCTATTATTCCGACTAATACTCCTATTCCGATCAGAGTACTCTTTGGTCCGGACATCATTCTTTTTATTTTGCTAATTATCCAATCTATTCCGCCTGCTTTCTTAACCAAAGCTGCAAGGCCTCCGGTCAAGATAGATAGCACAAATACATCGAACATTCCTAAAAATCCATTAAATATTTGTTGAGAATAACCAATCAGTCCAAAAGAACCATAACAAAGTCCTACAATTCCTGACAATAATATTCCTAAAGTCAATACTACGAATACATTCATTCCAATTAATGCTAGTCCTAGTACTACTAAATATGGGAATATTTTTACTATGTTAAATACATATTTTTGCGTTTCTGGCGCTACATCAGGTTTTCCGAATAATATTAATAATATAAATGTTAATGTAGCAGCAGGTAATGCTATAGCCAAATTCACTCTAAATTTATCTTTCATTTCTACACCTTGTGTACGTGTAGCAGCTATTGTAGTATCTGATATGATAGAAAGATTATCACCAAACATTGAACCGCCCACCAATGCACCTAATACCAATGCCATAGGTACACCACTTTTTTCAGCCAATCCTACCGCTATTGGTCCAATGGCTACTATAGAACCAACAGATGTTCCGGTAGCCGTAGAAATAAATGTCGCTATCAAGAAGATACCGGCTGTTATGAAGCTACTTGGAATATATGTAAGACAAAGATTTACAGTAGATTCCACTCCGCCCATTGCTTTGGAAACTGAAGCAAATGCACCGGCTAATAGAAAAATTATACACATAATCATAATATCTGCTTCGCCAGCACCTTTTAGAAAGTCATCAAATTTTTCATTTATTTTTCCTTTAAATATTGCGAAAGCTACCATTATTCCTACAGTTAGAGCTACAGTTGCCGGCATTTGATAAAATGCGCTTTCAACTTTTTGTAATTCTAATACTATTCCTGTTCCTAAATAAATCGTTATAAAAATTAAAAATGGTACAAGTCCTATAAAATTACCTTTTTTTTCTTCCATAAAATCCCTCCACAGAATCCTTATTTGTATTTTTGTTCAGTAATTTTTTTATTAAATTTTTATAAATGATTGCGATATAATATTAGAAAATTATATTGAACTTAATCCTAATTCTAAATCAGCAATAATGTCTTCTACATTTTCAAGCCCTACAGATAATCTTATTAGACCATCAGTTATATCGGCGTCTATTCTTTCCTCTCTTGTATATGTCGAATGAGTCATAGAAGCCGGATGTTGTATCAATGTTTCTGCATCTCCAAGACTTACTGCCAGAGAACATAATTCTAATGAATTAAGAAAAGTTTTTCCTGCTTCGAAACCATCTTTTAATTCAAAGGATATCATTGCACCAAAAGTTTTCATTTGTTTTTTAGCTATTTCATGGTTTTGATGAGATTCTAATCCAGGATAATAAACTTTTGCTATTTTTGGATGTTTTTCCAAAAATTGAGCTATTATCATAGCGCTTTCACAAAGTTTTTCCATTCTTATTTCGAATGTTTTTAATCCTCTGATTATATAGTATGCTTCTGTAGCACCCAATGTAGCCCCAGTCATATCTTTTAGACCGACACCTCTGATTTGATCGATTATTTCTTGTTTACTGATTACAAATCCTGCGATTACATCACCATGTCCGTTTATATATTTTGTAGCAGAATGCACTACTATATCGCATCCAAGTGTAATTGGAGTTTGATTGTATGGAGTTGCAAAAGTATTATCCACAACTACCATTGTGTTCTTATTAGTATGTGCTATTTTTGCGATTTCTTCTAGGTCGACAATCTTAAGATTAGGATTTGCCGGAGTTTCCAAATAAATAACCCTAGTATTAGGTTTCATTGCTTTTTTCACAGCTTCTAAATCAGAAGTGTCTACAAAATCAACACTTATTCCGAATCTTGTAAGCCCATGATTTATCAAAGCAAAAGTACATCCGTATAATGTTTTGTCTGAAATAACATGGTCACCTTGGTTTAATAATGTCCAGAATGTAGAAGAAATTGCTCCCATTCCTGATGCCGTTGCCATTGCAGCTTCTCCACATTCTAATAATGCGATTTTTTCTTCAGCCACTGTAATTGTCGGATTTGATGTCCTGCTATAGATATACCCTTTTTCCTCTAGAGCAAAACGTCTACCACCTTGTTCAGCGGTTTCAAATGTAAAAGTTGATGTTTGAAATATCGGTGTTGCTAATGCTCCGAAAGCATTTTTTTGCTGGCCTCCATGAATACTTTTTGTTGCAAAGCCCTTGCTGCTTAAATTTTTCATAAAATACTACCTCCTATTTGTTTTATTTGCAGATTTATACAATCGTTTAAACTTATTTGGTGAGCATAAATGCACGAATCACTAAATTAGAACGATATGTACTATATTTGTTGCACAATCCACGTAAAACACACACAGCGTTTTAAATATAATAAATTATATAACATTTTTTTTCATATAGCAAGAAAAATTTATTAATTTAATAAAAATATTATCAATATAATAATATTTAATTTTTGAATAAAAAAATTATCAAAACAATAAAAAAGCATTGATAAAATAAAAAATTATTGACTTATGGAAAAAATATTATATAATACATTTATGAAATTAAATATACGGGGGTTGTTAATTGAGAACTAGAGAAGAGATTTTCGAAAAATACAAAATTTTATGTGAATTTATTTCTAAATGTTTTGGTGAAAATGTTGAGGTCATATTGCACGATTTGAAGGACATAGAACATTCCGGAATAGCTATTTATAATAACCATGTGAGCGGTAGAACCGTAGGCGCTCCTATGACTAATTTTGGATTGATTTTATTGGAAAAAAAGAAATTTGAAGAAACAGATTTTGTTTCCAATTATAAAGGGCTTGTAGGGGGCAAAATGATACGGTCATCTACTCTTTTTATACGAGATGATAATAATCAATTGATTGGAATGGTATGTGTAAATGTCGATATAACAAAGTTTGTAACGATTTCTAAAGAAATGGACTTGTTGTCATTTTATGGGGTAGAACAAGATGTATTCGAAGAAAAAAATATAGTTGCAGATTTTCCAAAATCTATAAAGGAAATGATGGATTCTTCACTTTCCGGCTATCTTTCCGATATTGGGTATGATGCAGCTAGACTTACAAAAGAGGAGAAAAAAAATATAATAAAAGAATGCGAGAAAAATGGATTGTTTTCATTGAAAGGGTCTATTTCTCAGGTAGCTGAAACATTAAAAATATCAGAACCCACAGTTTATAGATATCTAAACGAAATAAAAAATGAAGGATAATTAATAAATATATAGAATCTTATGATGAATAATACAACTAATAAATGCTTGCTCTCTCTATTGTGCTAAAGTGCAATGAGAGAACCAAACATTTATTTTTTTATTGTAATTTTATTTGTAACTAACGGAAATATTTATTCAATGAATATTTCCGTTATAGATTTCATATAAAGGCCTAAAATAGCTAGGTTTTATAGTGAAAATAAAAAAAAATAATTTTCGTTAATTTAAAAACTAAATTCTACTAAACATAAAAAAAACTTATAAAATAGTAAATTCTGATTTTTGGCTACTTTATAATTTTTTTTTGTTATTGAATATGGGCAAAAATTGAGGTATAATAGTATTATCGAAATAAAAATAAATAGATTTTTATAATACAAAATCGCCACTAGGGTTTAGTGTCTTAGACTAAATTCCACTGGCTTATTTAATGATTTTGTTAAAAGAGATCCCATTTCATTTTTATTTGTTAGTTATTTTTTTCTATTTCTTTTTTAGAAGTGAGCTGTTCAAAATAATATCAGCTCCTTCTATTTTTTTAGATTTTACTTTTGTCAATATTCCTTTGGGCATTAATAAAGATGCTAAATCAAATGGTGTATGTCCATTTAAGCTTTGGCGTGGAGTACTATTTATGTTATTCATAATCAAAAGAACTTCTTTTTTAGTTAAATCATCGAATGATGTTCCCTTTGGAAGTATGTATCTTATGTATTCGTGGTTTTTCTCTATTTGACCTTTCTGACAAGAAGCCAAAGGGTCGCAAAAAAATATTTTTGTCTTCTTTTTTAAATACCCTATTTTTTCTATAGATTCAGGATTACCAAATTCTGAACCTCGGTCTGTTAATATTATTGGAAAAATAGCTAAAAAATTTTTAATTCCAAGACCTGTTTTCAATTCATCAAATACTGACTTAACAGACTTTTGTGTTTTATTATCTAATAAATAAATTAACATAAATTTTGAATTCCTAAAAAAAAGCGTCAAAAAAACTTTTTTACTTCCCATACACCCAACGACAGTATCCATTTCCACAACATTTGTATTGGGATTTTCTTTCATATATTCAATAAAATCCTTATACGTTCTATCTTCAAAACAACCAGTTTGTCTTGGCTCAGCTTTTTGTGTTTTTCGCATTTTATATGTAACTTTCCTTCGTAAATGAATATTTTTTACATCAAGTATATTATTTGCTATATAGCGATATATAGTTTGTGGAGAACAATTTATTTCTTTGTGTTCGGCAACTAGCTCATATGGTGAACGTCCACGAATTAAATAATCGCTTGTAAGATCATTCAATTTTTCTAATTGTTCTTCATCCATATTTATCCCTATACGTGAATCTTTCAACAATGCAGTATATTTTCTGTGCGCATCTTTTCCTATGTAATAATATTTACTTAATTTACATTCTTTCGCATCTTTGCATCCATTGCAAACAAATGGTGCTCTTACAAGTTTTTTGCATATTCGTAATTCAAAAGATTTGCATCTTGTATTGCACTTTTCACAAGCACTACATTTCTTTTTGCATGCATGTATACGACCACAAATATTAACTTTATCGCATTCAAAGCTATATGTGTACCTGTTAAAATTGTTAAATCGAGTAACCTCCCGAAATATGCGATGTTTTTTTACCTCCTTTGAAATCGTTGATGGGTCTTTACACAATTGTATTGCTATTTTTTTAAATGGCATTGCTTGATTTAAATATTCCTCAACTTTATCTCTATTATAGCTTGTTAAATGTTTTTGATTTCCTCTTATTAATTTACTCATTTATATCTAT
The DNA here is from genome assembly GCA_031289425.1 of Fusobacteriaceae bacterium. Lineage (GTDB taxonomy): Bacteria > Fusobacteriota > Fusobacteriia > Fusobacteriales > Fusobacteriaceae > JAISST01. The sequence goes on along the minus strand of JAITPM010000079.1, from coordinate 468 downwards.
CTCCTCACTAACTTTTATGACGAGACCTATTCGTATTTATTATATGTTTTTTTACAAATAATTACTATTTTTTTATTAGACTAATTTTTATTTAATTTTATAACGAAGTAAATTCCATATGCATTTATCTCGAACTAAATTCCACTTCTCATTTATTGAAATGGAATTTACTATTTTATTTAACCAAAAAATAATTTTTAAAAAAAAAGATAGACAAAACTTAATATATGATGTATACTCAAATAAATTTTCGATTCGTCGACATAAAATATATCTAAATAAAACATATATCAGCTTTATTTAATTTTAATGTATTGTGTCAATGATAAACGTCCGACATATTGATATAATAAATGATAATGGTATTGTTCATAAAATAATTTTATTTTTAATAATTGGAGGAATCTCATGGTTAAAAAAATAGTTATGCTTGTCATGTTTATTATATCTTTTTCGTTAATAGCCAGT
>JAITPM010000120.1 GCA_031289425.1 Fusobacteriaceae bacterium | reverse complement strand
ATTTATTTTTATTTTATTAAGAGCTATCATTTCATCAATATCAAAATATCCAAATAACATATGTGCAAAATCTTCTATTGAAATTTCCGCATGATCTCTAATAAAATATCCATTGTCCTCGGTAAATACAACATTATTCTTATTTTTCACATGATAAACTCCTGAATTCATTTCTATTATATTATCTATTATTCTTAATTTTACATCTCCTATAAAACTATCCGCAATAACATTTTTTAAAATTTCCCTTATATTGAGTATCCTTGCCATGAAAATTGGCATCATTTCTTTTTTTATATCTAATTTGTTATTAAAATAAAAATTTATATTACTTTTTTCATGGGACAATATTTCCACTTCTCTATAGTATTCTTTTTGAGAATAAATCATTTTAAATACTTGACTATATAGATAAACATCCAATAAAAATAACTCTAAAATTTTAATTTTATTTCCTTCTATTACAAAAGTAAAATATCCTTGCGCTTTATTGTCTCTATAAAGTAAATAACATCTACCAGACTCTGTCTTTAATCCTTTTATTAGACGAATAAAGGAATTTTCATCTCTTTCAAAATACAAATTAAATTTTTTCATTTTTTCTTTATATATCTTGACAAGGTCATTGTAAAATTGAACTTCGCTATTCTCATCTACTCTTTTAATTTCAATTTTGTTAAAATTTTCTTCTCTTTCTTCTTTTTCTTCTCTTTCTTTTTTTTCTTTTCTAGTCATTTCAAGTTTTTTAAAATCAAGATTAGTATCGAAATTTATCAAATTATCTATAAATATATTATATTTTTCTAAGTTTGCAACATATGCAAAACCATATTTTTTATATATCTTACTATTAATAGGTATCAAAAAAATAATATCTAATTTAGTTTTTTTACTATTTTTAATAGCATATCTGACCAAATCATTCATATATCCTTTTCCTCTATCTTCCATGTTTACTGCAACTGCAAATAAAAAAGATGCCGCAAATTTTTCTTCATTTATAATCACTGTATGAGGATTTTCATGAAGTGTTGCTACAATTCTAGGGGAATTATTATAATATTCTTCTAAAATCAAAAAATTTTCAATATCGAACACATTTTCAAAATAATAATTTGTATAAAGTTCTGAATCATTAAAAACTTCATCGTATATCTTTCTTGCACTAAGTCTATCGTCATCGGTTCCGTATCTAATCGTCAATGTTCCATTGGGTTTCATAATATTTACCTCATAAAATTTGTCTATACATATTTTAATATTTTTGATATATTATAAATATATTATACTATATACGGCTTATAAAAGTCAAAATTAAAAATGAGGGGGCATGTATGTATAGATTCAACTATACAATAAAGGAAGAAGACATCAATTACGGTGGGCATGTAGGAAATGAACGGGCATTATTGTTTTTTCAAATATCAAGAATGTCGCTATTTGAAAGTTTAGGTTTTTCAGAGTTAGATATTGGTGATAATATCGGCATTATCCAAAAAAAATCCTATGTAGAATATAATAAAGAGTTATTTTTAGATGAAAAAATTGAAGTTATAATTGATAAATTTTTATATACAAAAGCTTCTTTTACACTTTTTTACAAGATATTATCTGATGGAGAAATTGCTATAGAAGGTTATACTCAGCTTATTGCCTTTGATTATGCAAATAAAAAAATGAAAAGAATTCCAAATGAATTTATTAAAAAAATGAATATTCTATTTGCTAATCAAGTATCATAAAATATTATTTTATATAAAAAAAATCCGAGGTAGCTAATCTCGGATTTTTTCCTGCTTTTTTAACGAGTAGCTAATTCATTAAAATAGCATCAAAGTTCATTATTCACGTCAAGTAGCCAACTCTTTCATAAATAAATCACCTTTTTACTTAAAATTGGGTGCCACCCTCAGATAAGTAATTATTTCATCTTGTCAGGAGCCACCCAACAAGATTAAATTCAATTTGTTGCATTTTCTAGTTGTTACACTATATTTATAACATATTATTTAATATTTGTAAACATATTTCAAAAAATTTATTTTTAAGATTGATTTTTTTCCTATTTAATTGTATTATAATCTTACATTCGTATTTTTTATATTTTTGGGGGAAAAACATATGTTTAATAAATTTTTATTACTATGGATATATTGCCTTTCTTTAGTTAGTGGTATGGTTAATACGGTTACAATTGTACACTTTTCAACCACCGTTGCTCATTTTACAGGAGTTATTTCCAATTTTTCAGCAGCACTATCAAAATTAAATTTCAAATTTTCTTTTTCCTTATTTTTATTGATGTTCTCATTTTTAACTGGTGGGATTATATCAGGGTTTATAGTCAATGGAAGAGAATTTAATTTAAAAAAACGATATGGATTTATTTTAGTTTTTCTGGGAACTGCGTTATCAGTTATGGTATTTTTATCAAAAGAAAATAAAATTTATTTTCTATTATTTCTAGCTTTTATGATGGGAGCACAAAACGGTCTGGTATTATCTTACAAGGGAGTTGTCATCAGAACAACGCATATGACAGGAAATATAACGGATCTGGGAGTATCTTTAGGATATTATTTGAGGAATCCAAAAGATCTGTTCACTTTAAAGAAGGGGATAATATCTTTTTTGAATATTATAGTTTTTGTAACAGGTGGTATTCTTGGAATTTTTATATATTCTTATTTAGAAAAAAAATTCTTTTATTTGGTTTCAATTTTATATTATGCCATTGCAATATTTTATTTTAGATTAAGGGTGCATTATAGTAAATATAACGGGGGTTTTTAATTTTATTTATCAGATTTTTAGCGGAGTAAAATCATATAATAAAATTTTGATTGACTTTTTTCCAAAAATATTATAATATCATATGGTAGTGTTGATTAACTTAATGCCTGAGTGGTGAAATCGGTAGACGCACGGGACTCAAAATCCCGCGGTAGCAATACCATGGGGGTTCAAGTCCCCCCTTAGGCACCAAATTGATTTTTATCTATTAATAAGATGGCTTGTTAGTAGATTTTTTTTATTTCCAATTATTTTAATTGATAGATTGCATTTATACTAATTATTCCATTGTACGAAGAATTTAATTGTATATAATTTTTTTTGATTGTTATTTATTTTTTAGTATAGTATAATTTTTTTATTGTATTGGTTTTGAATCCTACTCATTTATTTCAATAACAGTATAAAGTCTCTCTGTAGAAGTTGTTTTATTGAAGATTCGTTATTATTTGAAGAAAATTTTTGATCTAAAAATCCTTCTATTTCAACATTATCATTAATTTTTATAACTGCTTTAATTGATTTTTCATTTTCTTCTATTCCGCATTTTAATTCGAATGAATTGTATAATATACACTTAACATATTTCCCTTTTGAATAAAGGGAAAAAAATTGTGACTTATACCCATAATAATCTTTAATTAAATCGTATAATTGATCAACATTCATATTAATACCCTCTATTATTTATTTTTTATAGTTTTAAATTTATAATTATGATTTTCTAAATATCTCAATTCTTAGAAATGTATTCCATCATATTTAGTTGGGGCATATGTAAAATTAAAGGTATTTATCTATATATTGAGCATTATTTAAGTATGATATACTAAAACATTATTAGAATCAGCAATTTTACTAAAAGTAAGTCAGCTCCTCCAAAAGTAATAATTGTTACGGCTATAGAACTATATATTAATACTCCAACACCAACTTTAATTAATCCATCTTTTGTCCTTTGACTAAGATAGCTTAAATCTCTTTCTAATAATTTCTCTAACACTTTCATTAGTAAGAATTACCTTCCCATCTGCACCTTGATTCTTTTCTACTACTTCTTTTAATTCATTTTTTAGATCATGGGCATAAATTACTATTTTTGCACCGTTGTCTTCCATATTATTAGAAATCTGTCCAAAAACATTCTGTTCATCATTCCTTAACCTTTCTCTTATCCCCTTAACTATCTGCGGAACCATAGTCCCTATCTTGAATAAATCTACAATAAATTCTCTTCTAGTACTTTGATTTATCATATATACCACTATTTTTATCATTGTAGTTATTTATTTCTTCAATTTCTTGTTACCATTTCTTTCTTTTTACCATTTTTCCATGTAATCTCTTCCTCTTATTAGTCCATTTTCATAGCCATTTACCTTGTTTTCTGTATAAACAGATCTTTCTAAACATAGAGCATCTATCATTTTGATTACATTTGCTATATAATATTCTTCTATTTTTAATCTTTCCATTTTTTCAATTATTTTTACTGGAAAAAATTGAATTTCAGTATTTTGTTCTTCTAAAAGTTTCATTAATCTTTTGGACACTATAAGCCAGCTCATATCATTTATTAAACAATCAGCAGGAATAGATCCTTCATCCATATTAAAAGTAAAATAAAATTTGCCATCCCATTTATTATATTTTCTTCCCAATACATAGTTCAAAATTATCTATCTCAAGATTTTTTTCAGAATGGCATATAATGCTATTCTTAATACTCCGATTATTATGCAATTTATAAAATTTCATGCTATCTCCACCATTTTTATTTTTTATTTCTCTAGTAATTTTTATACAGCACATTTTGATTTAAAAAGTGACCTAATTTCAAATGGGCTTTAGGCCTAAAATTTAATTGGCAAATACATGTATTAAAAGCTCTATCAAGGATTAAATTTAATTTGTCAGATATCAATTTTTTTCATACAGATAGAGGTCGTGAATATAAAAACAAATTTATAGATGAAATACTAGGAGTTTTTAGTATTGAATGTTCTTTGAGCACAAAAGGTTGTCCATATGATAACGCAGTAGCAAAAACCACATTCAAAATAATAAAGACAAAATTTATAAATAAACGTTTTTTTCTTCATTAGAAGAATTGCAATATCAGTTAGCAGACTATGTAAACTGGTACAATAAGCATAGAATTCATTCTTCATTGAACTATGAATCACCATTTATGTACGGTAAAAATAACCTTAAAAAAATTGTTTAAAAAAATGTTGACAATCCACTTCTCTAAGGGCGTATGATTACGCACTGGATGCACCAGTTATACTTAATCAACACGAAAATACGGTTTTCAATCATATTTTCCAATATTAATGTGTCATTATTTAGATATATTTCGAAATTTTATTAACACTAGTTTATTTTTATCATTCTACAACAAATCCCAACAAAAAGCTATAGAAATTTTCAAATATTTTTTTCTAATTGTGACAATTTTCAAATATTTGAAGATTCGGATATTGTTATATGGAGAATCACATGATGAAGAAAAAAAGGGATAAATTCTAAGCTTTATCCCTGAAAGTAAACATATTCTAAAAATAATTCAACTTGCTATTTCATTTAACAATAATTTTTTATCAACCTCTAGAATTAATTTTATTAATAAGCAACTCTATTTCTTCTGTAGGTGAATTTTGAAATGGTTCATTTAAAATTCTCCTCAACGCTGGCACATTTTCTGCTAACCCTATGTCTCCCAATTCCCCAACAGCTTCCAGTTGAGTATATGTAAACCATTCAGTAAGAGCACTGTCTTTTGATAAGATTCTTACTAATGTTTTTGTTGCTTCTCTCTGTGGCAATCTTCCTAATATTTTTATCAAGCACCTGCTGCCTTCCCACCAATGTTCAGAAATATCTAAACCTTGACCATCTGCACATTGCAGCAAGAATTCCTCTATAATTCTTATACTTTCGTTACCACCACGTAACAATTCATTAAATTCACTTTTCACAGGGGATTCCCAATCATTTCTATTGGCATCAAAATCCTCATTAGCAAATCTTATAAAAACTTTTCTTACAACAGGAGCCAGTTGTATACCATGGGAATAAATCTCTTTGTCTTCGAAGACCGGGCCTGATTTTGAGACAGCATTTGAAACGACGCCTCCAATGGCTGCTGCTACGATAGCGGTAAAATAAACTCCTAACATACTTAGACCAAGAAATGCTCCTATAAAAGCACCTATTATTTCTGCTCCAAACCAAAGAGCTAGCGTATAGAAAATTACCAAACCTTTTCCTTGCCCTCTGCTCCTTGCATTTGCAATATTTTTCCTGCACACTAATATTAGAACAATAATTTCAAGCATAAATCCTCCTCTCTTTACGTATTTAATCATAAACATTTGCCATATGTAAAGTCTCTTATTTTTACTAAATTTTTCTAAGCTATATATGAATTTTAAATCCAACATTAACAAGAAAAATTATTATAAATCTACTCCTTCAATTTTTACCAATTCAGCTGTAAATGATCCTACTCTTACTTTACTTCTTATCTTGACAGGTAACCTGGATTCACCTTGTGAAAACCATATTATCATTTGAGCATCATCACTACTGCTAAACACTCCTCCTAATCCTCTCAAATCAGGCTCTACTACAAAAGTTTCTATTTCACCAAAATCATCTGTTTCAATAGTTTCTTCTCTTGATACTACAGCATGTCCATTCACAATCCTCTTTCCGTCTGTGACATTACAATCAATGCTCTTACCTATTTTCATCTCTTGATTTCTCAAAAAATAAAATATTGATAGTGGATCCAACATACCTTTTTGTAAATTCATCTCTTTTGATAATTTTTTATCACTGTAATATTTAATTTTATTGTTTGTCCAATCAAATTCCACTCTTTTGTCTTTTTCCTTTTTCTTTTCTTTTCCTGTTTGTTGATACATCTTTGAATAGCTCATGCTACTATCTATAATAGATGTTATCGTCTGTCTGGAACTATAAAACTTATCTGCAAACGAATTTGTTTTCATTGTCATTTTAAATGTAAAGTCATCTGAATTACTATCTTTGGGCAACACTTCTAAAACAACCGTACCAACTTTTATGCCATTCCAGTATGCATTATATGTTGTTTTTTCTGCATATGTAAAATTATTTTTTCCAAATGTAAAGATAGTTATAAAAAAAAATAATATACTTATTATTCTTTTCATATTTCACCTACCTATTTTTGTTATAATATAAATATTATAACTGAATTTTAAGCCTCAAATAAATATTTTTTTATAAGCATGACAATATGGTTGTGTCCCCTTATGTTCATAATATTGTTGATGATGATCTTCTGCTTTCCAAAACTTAGACACTTTTTCCAATTTAGTCGCTACTTTATATCCTCTATCTGTAAGAATACCGATATATTTTTCTGCTATTTCTTTTTCTTCTTCGTTATTATAAAATATATAAGACAGATATTGAGAACCGATATCCGGACCTTGCCCATCAGTTTGTGTAAAATCATGAGTTTCAAAATATAGTTTTATCAGGTTTTCATAACTGGTCTTTGTAGTATCATATTCTACCTCTACACATTCCAAATGCCCAGTAGTTCCGGTTTTCACCTCTACATAAGATGGATTCTGTAGTTGTCCACCCATAAATCCAACTGTTGTCGCAATCACACCAGATGCCTTCATAAAAAAATATTCAGTTCCCCAGAAACATCCTGAAGCAAGATAAGCTTTCTTTTTTATATCCATTTTTATCCTCCGTGTTTGTTTAAATGTCGCTAAAAATTTTAAATCTATATTAATAAAAAATATTTTTTTATTGTATATTTTATCATATTTTAATTAAATTTAATACTAAATATATAATTTGTTAAGTTTTTATATTTAAACTTTTTATATTAAAATCTATTTCACACTTTATTATATCATAAAAATATTATATAATGTTTTTAGAATATTAATTTTTTAATATATAAAACTATTTAAAGGATGTGATAAAAATGTCAGTTTTCTCTAAAAATAACCTTTGGGAAGTAACCAGACTCTTGTCAAGTGTAGCTCAAGGAACAACCCCGGCTGATATGGTGATAACAAATGCAAATTTAATCAATGTCTGTACTCACGAAATTATTGAAAATACAGATGTAGCAATTGCGGCAGGGCGTATAGCCTTGGTAGGTGATGCAAGTCATTGTATAAGTGAAAATACAATAATTATAGATGCTAAAGGTGAATATATAGCTCCGGGATTTTTGGATGGACATATACATGTCGAATCCTCTATGCTCTCTGTAACTGAATACGCAAAGGCCGTAATCCCACACGGAACTGTAGGAATCTATATGGATCCCCATGAGATATGCAATGTACTGGGATTGGATGGTGTAAAATGTATGATAGAAGATTCCAAACATGTTCCACTAAAAACTATGGTTACAATTCCATCTTGCGTTCCGGCCGTACCTGGATTTGAGGATTCCGGAGCATCAATAACTTCTATGGATGTGGCTGAAGCCATGAATTATGAAACAGTTATAGGTCTAGGGGAAATGATGAATTTCCCAGGAATCATATTTTCAAACGAAGAAACACATAAAATTGTAGGGGAAACCCTAAAAGTCAATAAAATAGTAACCGGTCACTATTCCATTAATGAGACCGGAAAAGGCCTAAATGCATATATTGATGCCGGTATAAGATGTTGTCATGAATCTACTACTGCGGAGGATGCGTTGGCAAAAATGCGTCTTGGTATGTATGCTCAGATACGAGAAGGCTCTGCTTGGCATGATTTGCATGATGTATCCAAAGCCATCACAGATCATACCATTGATACACGTTTTGCCTGCCTTGTAAGTGATGACACCCATCCAAATACTCTGATTTCTCAAGGACATTTGGATCATATCATAAAAAGAGCTGTAAATGAGGGAATAGATGTGATTACTGCAATACAAATGGTAACAATTAATACTGCTCAATGTTTTAAAATGGATGATGAAATGGGCTCTATTTCTCCCAGCAAGAGTGCTGACATAGTATTTTTAAATAATTTAGAAGATTTAAAAGTTACAAAGGTTATTATAAATGGAGATTTAGTAGCCGAAAATGGGGAAATTTTATTTAATTATGAACCATATATCTATCCTGACTTTGCAACAAATACAATGAAAATAAAAAATAAAATTGATAAAGATTCTTTCAAAATTTCTACATTATCTAATAACAAAATAAAAATAAGAACAATTGAAGTTATCCCTGCTAGAGTCGGTACATATGAAAGAATACTAGAAGTAGACCCGGAAAATTCTTCTATAAATGCAGATGTCTCTCAGGATTTATTAAAGGCATTTGTATTTGAACGACACCATGAGACAGGAATATTTAGCTGTGGTATAGTAAAGGGTTTCGGTATAAAAAATGGTGCTATGGCCTCTACTGTTGCCCACGATGCACATAATCTACTGGTAATAGGTACAAATGATGAAGATATGTCCCTTGCAGCAAATACACTTATCAATTCTAAGGGTGGTATGGTAGTGGTCTCAAGCGGTAAAATTCTCGGCCTCGTGGAACTTCCTATTGCTGGTCTTATGAGTGATAAAACTGCTCAAGAAATGTCAGTAGCTGTGGAACTTCTGGAAGAGTCTTGGAAAGAAATCGGTTGTACAATGCCTTCTCCTTTTATGACAATGGCACTTATTCCTCTGGCATGTTTACCGGAACTAAGACTTACTGATAGAGGTCTTGTAGATTGTAATACTTTTAACTTTGTGGATCTCTTTGTAAAGTAAGTATATTTTAACATATAGATATCATTACATAAAAAGAAACCTTTTGCTGATTTGCAAAAGGTTTCTTTATTATCTGTCCTTATTATTTTTTAGAGAGATCAGCTAGATTGGCTATTTCTTACTACACCTACTCCATTTTTAATATTGATTATAAATTTTCAGATATATTAGATATATTTATAAAACATACTTGAATCTCACACCATAGTTCATGTCTACCTTTGATTTGTTGTCATATTTTCTAGTTCCTATTTCAAATGTTACTCCAGCTTTATTAGCTCTTTCTACTGTAAATCCTATCTTTGCATTTATGTTACCTTTTTCTTCTTCTGGTCTTATTAATTCATAATAACCTGCTGTCCCATTCTTGATTTTTGCTTTAGTTTGATGTTTCGTATTTCCCAACTCATATCCATAGGAAATCTTTCCTTCTATTTTTGCAGATAACTTTTTACCTATATACGCTCTTTTTTCTCCTTTAATTCCTATTTCAGGCATTACACTGAAATAATCTTTCCCTTTCACTTCCAATGCTGCTCCACTATCGCCTGTTATTTCCTCATCAAACTTGCTTATTTTACCATATTCCAAATTTAATCCAGCATACAAATCTATTTTCCCGGATAGCGATCTATATATCGTTTTTTCTATCCTATTATCAAAAGATACTTGATACGAATCATATTTACCTTTGTTTGTATAACTCTTATCCAATTCCATTTTTCTTTCAGTTTCATGCTTATTGTAACCTAATTCCAATTTTGATATCAATCTCAATGTATCTTCATCGTTGAAATTATACACATTATGCACTCCTGCTCTCAGACTATATACATTTTCCTTTGATCCACCTCCATAAGTTGGCGCATCATCAAACTCAAAATTACTCACAGCAAATCCAAGGCTAAATCCATATTTGTTACCAAAATTTTTACCTTCATATTCTTTCATATACAACAATCCTTGTACTCTATAATCATAGTCATCTATTCCGATGGTATCATCTTTATATTGTCCCTGAGTATATAATACGCTGTATTTACTGCTGTCCTTGCTTATATTGTAAGAACCCAATAATTCTTCGAAGGATTCATCGAAAGCACTTTGTATTGAATTTATTCTTTGTTGAATCGTGCTGTAAACATCTCCTCTCGTTTCTGCTAATGCTCTTGATACTTCTCTGTTAAATCCACCTTCTCCGGATACTGCAAATATGTCTTCCAAATATCCATTTAATCTCTTAAGGAGTTGTGAATCATCTGATAATCCTAACTTATCATTATATAGGAGACTATCCAATCCATTGTACAAATCAGCAAACTGTTCTCCGATTACCAAATCTTTATAAGGTTTTTTAGCTATCATCAATGAGCCATCTCCCAATACTTTTGGAATATACATTGGAGATGTGATCACTTCGATATTACCTGATAGTGAAGAAGCCAATGCTAGTGTAAAGTTTTCTATCTTGAATGAATATCCATCACCTAATTTTACAAAGTCAGATGAAAGTCTTACTTTTCCAGATACATCTGGTGCTGTAAATAATGGAATTTCTCTGCCTGGAATCGTTGTCACATCTACATAAGCTCCATCCAACAAGATAGCTTGATCTGCGTTAAATGTTCCTCCTACTGCTATATAGTTCCCATTTATTTTTATTCCTGTTTCATCAATGGTAACTGCTCCTTCACTCAATGATTCGGTACCTGTCTTTGTTACAGCTGTTCCTGTACCTATGACATTGATTATTCCGGCATTCATTACTACTCCCACTCCCAAAATTCCTGTTCCATTGGTTACATTTATTATTCCTTGATTATTTACTCTTGATCCTGTTCCTATATAGATTCCTATTCCATCTCCCGCATTTATTATTCCCGTTGTAGAATTTGTTATTAATGTTCCGGCATAACCTGCTATCCCTATTGATTTTCCTCCCCAACTTGACCCTTCATCCAAAACAGTGATTGTACCGTTATTTATCACAACTGCGCTTTGTTTTGCCAAAATTCCTGTACTTCCATTAGATACTGTTATTATTCCGTTATTTATAATTTCTGTTCCGGTATCCGTAGCATATACTCCGACAGAATGATCTTCATCAGCAATAATTGTCCCGACATTATAGCATTTTGCACCGTTTTTTAAATATATTCCAGCTGAATTTTCATGTTCATCCAATTTCCAATGATCATTACTTACTCCCAAATATGTACTTCCAACATCTATAGTTCCAGTATTTGTTATTGTTACATTTCCATTTTCTCCATCAGCAAATATTCCCACTGCACTTTCTCCGAGGTCTAGAGAAGAGTTATTTGTTGCAACTATTCCGCTTCCTTCTCCGATTAAATAGATTCCGTATCCACTTTTTCCTATTGTCCAATTTCCTGATGTAGTAATATTATTAGCTTCTCCTTTTTTGTATATACCTATCGAACCTTTTGTTAGTTTATCCGCTATTGTCATATCACCGGTAACTGAGACATTCCCCTCACCTTCACTCACAACAGCTATTGAAGTTTCTTTTCCGACCGTTATTGAAGTTGGCGCTATTACTGAGATATTTATTCGTTTACCGTATACTCCGATTGCATTATTATCGCCAACTGTCATATTTCCTACTACGTTTATTGATTCTGTATATGTACCTTGTCCCTTTCCATATATTCCTACTGCATTATCTGATGAAATAATTTCTCCGGTAGTTATATTAGATTTTTCTCCATATATTCCTATACTGTTTATTCCTGTTGTTACTTGCCCTGTTGTGATTGTACCATTTTCCATATATAATCCGACAGAAGTTGATGCTGCATTTGCTGAATTACCAATTGTTATTGCACCTGTATTTAATGTCGTATTTTTACCATGTACACCTAGATTATTATTTCCAAATACATCTACAGTTCCGGTTGTTACAGTAGAATCTTTTAATATGTAACCTATCTGATTTGTAGCTGTTGCACCTGGTAGTAAAACATTTCCCAAGCTCACTCCTGTACCATTTTCTATTGCAACTCCTATCGTATAGCTGCCTATTTGACTAATTGTAGGAAGTACCAACACTCCTGATGCTCCTATGACATAAGCCCCTATCGAATAATGGTTGTTTGTTCCATCGTTCAATGTGATTGTTCCTGTTCCCGACATTCCCACTCCATCTACGACTACACCCACTCCTCCGGATACATCCAATGTTCCATAGGTTCCTATTCCGGCAATTCCTGTTACATATATTCCTATTCCATCGTCGTCAACATTTAAGACTCCATTATTTACAACACTTCCTGTTTCTGCATATATTCCTACACTATCTTCATCTTGCACATTTATTGTTCCGTCATTTTGTACCGTAACAGTACTTGCTGTTCCTATGGCTGCTATTCCTATTCCACCATCTGTAATATTTATGATTCCTGTAGATGTATTAGATATCAAATATGTCCCCGGTATTGTGTATTTGCCCAATAATCCTTTACTTCCATTGGATACAGTTATAGTCCCACTATTAGTTAAATTACCGTTGGTTGTGACTGCAAATGAACCTAAGCCCGTACCTCCTAATGTTATTAGACTACCTATATTTAATATTCCACCATCATTAAATATTCCTATACCGTTTGTTCCGATGAAATTAATTGTAGCAGTACCTGTTACTCCTACATTTATTGTCCCTTTACTATATATTCCTGT
>JAITPM010000080.1 GCA_031289425.1 Fusobacteriaceae bacterium | reverse complement strand
AATCATTGAAAGCATTCCTGCAATAGCTGATCCAATCGCACATGAAGGGATTACTCTTAAAGGATCTGAGGCAGCAAAAGGAATAGCTCCTTCAGTAATAAATGAAAATCCCATTATGAAATTTGTAAGAGTCGTTTTCTGTTCTTGCACAGTAAATCGATTTTTGAAAAATAATGTAGATAATGCTATTACTATTGGTGGCACCATACCACCTATCATAACAGCCGCCATAATATCAAACTGCCCGAAGGCTATGGATGCCGTCCCAAATACATAGGCTGTTTTATTGATTGGCCCTCCAAAGTCAATAGACATCATTGCCCCTAAAATAGCTCCAAGTATTATTTTACTGTTATCCATACTAGATAGAACACTGCTTAGTCCAACGTTAAATGCACCCATTGGTTTATTTACAATGAATACCATGATCAAGCTTATTGAAAGTATACCAAGGAGTGGAAAAAGTAATACGGGTTTTATTCCTTCCAAAGCAGCAGGTAGTTTACTGAGTAATTTTCTGATACCTATCATCAAATAACCTGCTAAAAACCCTGCAATTAATGCTCCAAAAAAACCTGACGATGTCCATTGATCTTCTGGTAATGTAATGGAAAACCCAGTTTTTGCTATGATTCCACCAACTATTCCAACCATGAGAGCAGGTCGATCTCCGATTGCCATAGCAATAAATCCTGCCAATATAGGTAACATCATACCGAAAGCAAGCCCACCTATCTTATTAAAGAATAATGAGAGAGAATTTCCACTACCAAAAGATGATGTTCCGGCATTTGCCGAGTCAAATAAGAAAGATAGAGCAATCAAAATTCCACCACCGATTACAAATGGAAGCATATGTGATACACCATTCATAAGTTGCTTGTATATTGTACGGCCAATGGTATCATGACCGTCGGCATCATCATGAACATCAGTATTTCGATAAATTGGAGTTTTTCCATTTATTGCTTTTTCTATCAATTCATTGGCTTTATGTATTCCATCAGCTGCCTTTGCAAATATTACGGACTTACCATTAAATCTAGCAATTTCTACTTCTTTATCTGCTGCTATAATAATACAATCACAATTTTTAATTTCTTTTTGAGTAAGTTTATTTTTTATACCAGAAGCACCATTTGTTTCTACTTTGATTGAAATAAAATGCGTATTTGCTGCTTTTTCTAAACTTTCGGCAGCCATGTATGTGTGTGCAATACCTGTAGGACATGCTGTCACTGCAAGCAGACGATAATTTTCTACTGATGAAGTATTTTTTACAGTTTCTGTTGGAAATTTCTTTTTTTCTGTCTTATCAATTATATTTAAAAATTCTGATACAGATTCGGCAGCTATAAGAGAGCTGCGAAAATCATCATCTATAAGTAAAGTAGATAAACGGCTCAATACGTCAAGATGTACATTGTCTTTGGTATTTGGCGCTGCTATCAAAAAAAGTAAATTCGTGGGTTCCCCATCCAAACTATTGTAATCTACTCCTTTTGGTAATACCATAGCTACAAGTGCAGGGAATTTTACTGTATCTGTTTTGGCATGTGGAATAGCCACTCCTTCACCCATGCTTGTTGTTCCTTGGGCTTCTCTTGCAAACACTGCCTTTTTGTAAACTTCTGCATCATTAATAACCCCTGTTGCAGTCATCATGTTTACTGCCTGTTCAATTACATCATCTTTTGATGATGTCTCTACATTTAATTTTACTCTTGTTTCTGTAAGCAAATCTGTGATTTTCATTTTTTCCTCCTCATATATTTTTACATACATAATATAAAATTTCATATGATACTATCCGAGTTATTCAACAGTTAAATCATTTTATTTAACATTTTTATTTTATTTCAATAATATTTGCCATACTACGAAATGTTGCATCGCATAGAGAAGTAGTAATAATATTTGCATCATGAAATGATGCATAACTTATAGAAGATACAACCCCAAATTTACTGGAATCTGCTAGAACATAAGCTTTTTGACACTGTAGAAATGCTCTTCGTTTTACTGCGGCTTCTTCAATATCCGGAGTTGAATATCCAGATGCTATACTTATACCATTTGCTCCAAAAAAACCTTTAGTAAAGCGATATTGTAAGAGCTCTTCTATAGCTTTTCCTCCAATAATTGCATCTGTTATTAGTTTTAACCTTCCGCCTAATAAATATACTTTGCAGCCTTTCCAAGCTAATGTTTTCGCATGAGGAATTGCGTTGGTGACAAATATTGCTCCTGAAGGTACGATTTGTTCTGTAAGTATAGCCGTCGTTGTTCCGGCATCAATATATACAAAGTCATCAGGCAATATAAGACTAGCAGCAGCCTGAGCTATATGAAGTTTTTCATCTAAATTTCTAATTTCACGATCTGTAACCGAATCATCTTTGGTGATAGTAATAGATTCCAGCGATGTTGCACCACCATATATCTTACGTAACTTGCCCATATCATGCAATGCCACGATGTCTCGACGTATAGTAGATTCTGAGACATTTAAAAGCTTTGCCAAATCCTGTACGCCTATTGTTCCATGACTATTTACCAAATTTAAAACTTCTAAAAATCGTTTTTCTGTTAACATCGTTCACCATCCTATAAATTTATTTGATCGGTTTTGACTTAGTTTGATTTATTTTGATTTATATTGATTATAATAATACTAAATTCACTCAATGTCAAGCATTTTTTAAAAATTTTTAAAACTATATTAAAAAAGACAGCTAAATTTAACTGTCCTTTTTTATAAATATATAAAATTTTACTTAGAAGCCTCTTTTTCTGCCGCTTTTGCCTCTATTATTTTCTTAGCTATTATATCAGGCACTTCGTCATATCTTTCGAACTTATACGTGAATGATCCCCTGCCTTGTGTCATTGCTCTTAAGTCTAATGCGTATTTAAGTATTTCACTTTGAGGTACTTCCACATTAAGTATTTGTTCTCCATATTGGTTATGATTCATACTTAGGATACGTCCCCTACGTTTGTTCATATCCCCCATTACATCTCCAAGGAAATCTTCAGATACGACTATTTCCATTTTGCAAACAGGTTCCAACAATATAGGTTTTGCTTGTGGGATTCCATTTCTAAATGCGAGCATTGCAGCTAATTTAAATGATAATTCATTAGAATCTACGGCATGTTGTGTACCGTCAAACAAAGTAGCTTTAAAGTTTATTACAGGGTATCCTGCTAATACTCCATTGGTTTTTGCCTCAATAAGACCCTTTTCTACAGCAGGGATATAAGATTTTGATACGACTCCACCATGAATATCATCTACAAAGACAAAATCTTCTTCGCATGGTTCGAATCTAATATGTACATCACCATATTGACCTGCTCCGCCAGATTGTTTTTTATGTTTTCCTTGTATCTCTACCTTTTTCTTAATAGTTTCCCTATAAGATACTATTTGATTATTTAATTCAGCATGAACTCCAAATTTATTTTTTATTTTACAAAGAATTATATATAAATGTTTTTCACCTTGACCACCAACTAAAAGTTGTTTAGTTTCATAATTTCTTGTAACAATAAATGTTGGGTCTTCCTCCAGCATTCTTTGAAGACAAGTACTTAATTTTTCATCATCAGATTTTTCAGCAGGTCTTACACCTGAATAGAAACATGCTTCTGGAAATTCTATAGCCGGATACAATATTGGTTTATCTTTATCACAGAGAGTATCACCGGTTTGTGTAACTTGCAACTTAGTAGAAGCTCCTATGTCTCCGGCTACTATTTCTTGAGCTTCTTCTTGCTTGTTACCTCTCATATAAATAACTTGCGAGATTCTTTCTTTTTTGCCTTTTGTAGAATTTAGAACTTCTGTATCTTTCTTTAATGAGCCTGAAAGGACTCTAAATAAAGATATTTTACCTATAAAAGGATCCACAAAGGTCTTGAATACTATAGCAGAAAAAGGTTCATTCCTAGAAGTTTTTCTTTTAATAGCTTCCTTTGTATTTGGGTTAATTCCATTTCTTTCACCACTTTCTACTTCTGTAGGAATCGG
Organism: Fusobacteriaceae bacterium; assembly: GCA_031289425.1. Taxonomy (GTDB): domain Bacteria; phylum Fusobacteriota; class Fusobacteriia; order Fusobacteriales; family Fusobacteriaceae; genus JAISST01. Next base: position 17,657 of record JAITPM010000080.1, on the reverse strand, counting down.
CATATAGTCGTAAATCATCTTTAACAAAGTATGAACTCCTATACATTGCGTAGCAGAACCGACAATTACAGGGACAAGATCACCAGATACAGCTCCTTTATGAAGACCAGCTTTTATTTCTTCTACAGTAAAATCTTCTCCATTAAAATATTTTTCCATTAAAACTTCATCAGTTTCTGCAACAGCTTCTATTAATAAATTTCTGATTTCATCTATATTTATTTCTTCAGGAATAGGCCCATCTAGACATTCTTTACCATTATAAATTCTGCTTTTGAGACCAACTACATCGACAAATCCTTTGAATTCTTCTTTTTCACCAAGTGGAATACAAAAAGGGGCAATTTTTTTCCCAAATTTTTCTTTTAATTCAAGTAATAATTTCTCGTATGTTACATAACCTTTGTCCATTTTATTTACAAATATAATTCTAGGTAGTTTATTTTCTTCCAAAATTCTCCATGCTTTTTCTGTTCCAACTTCTATTCCAGATGTAGCATCAAGGACTAGAACAGCACTGCCAGACACACGTAATGATGAGTAAACTTCGCCTACAAAGTCGAAATATCCCGGAGTATCAAAGAAATTATATTTACAATCTTCGAATTCTATAGGAATTACAGAAGTATTGATAGAAAATAATCTTCGAACTTCCTCTTTATCAAAATCAGATTGAGTAGAACCTTCTTCCACAGAACCCATTTTAGCAATAACACCAGATGCGAGAAGCATAGATTCGATCAAGGTAGTTTTGCCGCTTCCCCTGTGTCCCAGTAGAGAAATGTTTCTAATTTTACTTGTGTCATAATTTTTCATATTGTTGCCCCCTTAAAACTTAGAATTTTTTATTTTTGTATTTTAAAAATATCTGTAAATTTTAGTTACCACTAATTTATATACTTAACATTTATCAAATAGTCAATAGGTGATTCTAATAAAATTTTATTTTTTATGATTAATTATGAAAAAATATTGCGATTTTTAGCTATAAAAATATTTTATAGTACATATTTATAGTTTTGTATAATATTTTTGTAAGGTACTTTTAGGTTTATCTGGTATAGTTAATGCTAATTTTCCATTCTCTACAAGTGGATTGATATAGTTTTTAGTAACATAGAATATTGTACTCACACCTAAGTAGGCAGCTATTTCTTTTCTTGATCTAGGAATACAGCAAAATTTTAGCAGAGATCTTTCACTGATTGAGATATAATCAACACCTTCTTCAGCAATACCATATTCTCTTTGTGTACCATTATATAATGTTACCACAAATTCATTACGACGATTTTCGAATTTTGGAGGAGGTAATCTTGCTTCTTCCATTGCCTTTATAATAGTCGGGATACCGGAGTATCTATTTTCTGTCTCTATTAATACCTCCATCATGGTAGCAAGAGTTGGATTGCGCAAATCAGGCTTTGATTTACCTAATTGATCTATGGTCATTTTTCCATATAGGTTTCCAGGACTATGTATTTCCAGTCTATCTATGAAAAAATTAATCTGTATAGGAGTACCTTCGGTATATATACCGTAGTCTCTATGAATAAGTGCATTTAATATAATTTCACGGATAGCATTTATGGGATATTCTGTCCTATCCAATCGTTTACCATTACCATCAATTGTTATACGTACTTTAATATTTCTTATACAGAAAGCCATAGCCTCATTTAACATATCTGAGATGGTGCCTTCAATCCTCTTGTTATCAATAAATCTTTCTTGATTGTATCCTGTGTCGCCAATCTCATATCCGGGAACAATTATAGCTGTAACAGCGAATTGAGGAAAAAAACCTTGTGGAAATATAGAAAAATTTAGTACAGAGGATAGTGTTGGGATACCATTGCGAGTAATATTAAGCATCTCATAGATTTTATCATCAGTAAGTTTAGAAAACATGGGTCTATTCATTTTTTTCTTAGCAACATACAGATCAATAAGATTTTGCTCCATCATATCAAAAGTGGCTCTTTCTACTGTTCTTTCGTCATCATGGGTATGTTTTCTATATGAATCATAGTTATATATTTCATAATCTGTCATGGGTAAATCAGCCTCCCCCACACGTATAAAAGAGCCTTTGCTTTTTCCCAATGCAATATAATAACATGGTTTTTCTATTGCATCAATACCGGGAATTTCGGCCGAACAAATATATACGTCTTTATATTGTGCAATCGTAAAGGTAGCTCGTACTTGTGGTTTCATTTGTTTACATTGTTCTGTTACTTTTTTTTGTAAGTCCTGTATATCATATACTCCAATAGCCGCAAAGCCATTTTTCTCATCAAGCCCAAAGATTATTGCTCCTCCCAGATCTTGATTGGAAAAACTGGATAAAGAATCATACAGTCTTTGGGGACAATTCACATGAGCAGCTTTTACTTCTAGAAATTGAGTTTCTGCCTTATGTTTTTGTATACTTTCAGCCAAATAAATTAAATCTCTCGTTAACATATCATCACTCCCACAAACTCAGTATAACACATTTTTTTATTTTAACAAATATTATTTTGCTTATTTTCTATTTTTAGCAAAATTTTGTTTGCTTATTTTTTGAAACTAAATATTTTTTATCCATCACTTAATAAAAAATCAACAAGTTTTTTGATTATATGCAAAAAACTTGTTGATTAAAATTTTGACTACATATGAAAAATTTAAAGAAATTAATTCAAAAAGTTACATACTTACTTCTTTGTTCATACTTATTATCATTTCCGATTATGTATATAACAGAACCATTTTTTAGATAATTTATTATTTCTGCTGAAATGGAATAAGGGAGAGCCGGACATCCATTGGTTCTTCCTAAAAAACCGTGAGAGGCTATAAAAGATTGATCCACATAATCTGCTCCATGGATAACAATTTTTCTCTCCAGAGCATTGGAGTTAAAACCATTCTCCAATCCGATTAGTCTAAGTGAGTAACCAAAATCTCCATTATATGTATCCATAGTTTTATAGAAACCCAAAGATGTTTGGAAAGAATTTCTATTATTTGAAAAAATGACCGGAATTAGAAGCCCACTATTTTTTCCATGAGAAACATAGGTTTCATATTGAATTTTTTTTTCTATAAAATTTAAAACAAAAAATCTTGGCACATTAGAAGGTTTGGTATAATCAATGATAGTTAATATCCCTACTTTCTTTTCTGCAGTTTTATGATATCCATAAAAAGCACGTTTAAAAATATTATAAGATACTTTTTCAGAAAGATTTAATTCCTTATATAAGTTAGATACATAACCTTCTGTCAATACAGCAGGTTCTTCATAAGGTAATCCATTTGGTTGTAAGATTACAGCGTGCAAATTTTCATTAGCCTTTGATATTGATGCGGAAGAAACATTTTCATTTGAGCCACTTGCACTGGCAATAGGAGTAAAAATTATAAATAAAGTATAAACAATAAAAATTTTTCTTAACATTTTATCACAATCCTTGGTATAATATAAAAAATCTCTTTATTTAAGAATTATAAATATTTTTTTGCAATATGTCAATAGATCATTTATTTATAAATATATGTAACTGATACATATTTAGACTTAGATTTATCTAAAAAGGTTAAAATTTTTATCCAAAATAGGAGATGCTATGTATTTAAAAGAAATAGAAATAAAAAATTGGCAGTGTATAGAAAAAACGAGTCTAAATGTTCAGAGATTAACTTTACTGATAGGTGCAGTCAATCAGGGAAAGTCCAGTGTGATATCTGCTATCATGTATTTTTTAAATTATAGAAAAATAAGATTCAATGATATCAAAAATATAGAATTACCATTGGAAATGACAGGTATATTTGAAAATATATCCGTAGAAGAAGCAGAAATCTTGAAGGATTATATTATGGAGGGAACATTATCCATAAAAGTAATAAAAGCACCAAAACTAGATGAGGAGTATAAAATATTTTCAAAATATAAGAAGTGGGAAAAAATAGAGAAAGAAATATATATAAAAATAACATCTTTGATAAAAATATTATTTATTCCGGATGTTATCGAAAAAAATGGAAGTGAATATTTTTTTAATAACCTTATTAAAATTTTAGAAGAGAAGAAATATGATGTAACTAATATGTTAGACCATTTAAAAAAAACATATGAATATTTAGATAATCAACATGCAAGCAAAGGATTATATAGAAAATTGATCTTTGAAACTTTTAAAAATATTGCGTATGATCCTATAAATAATAGAAAACCTATTCTTGGAAGTATAATGTTGTTTTTTGAAGAACCAGAATTATATCTTCATCCACAGGCAAGTAAGGAACTCTATGAAATATTTCAAATTATTGCAAGAATTGGGGTACAATTATTTATTTCTACACATTCCAGCAATTTTATCAGCCTAAAATATTATAAATCTATATGCATAGTAAGAAATGATGGTAATGGTGCAGAAATTTTTCAATACAAAGGAAATTTATTTTCCGGAGACGAATTAAAAAACTTCAATATGAATTATTGGATAAATCCGGATAGAGGTGAATTATTTTTTGCAGATAAAGTGATATTGGTAGAGGGTCAAACGGATAAGGTAGTTTTGAGTGCTCTTTCTAAAAAATTAAAAGTATTTAAATATGAATATTCTATAATAGAATGTAGTAGTAAAGGGATTATTCCTCAATTTATAAAATTATTGAATGCTTTTCTCATCCCGTATATTGCAGTATACGATAGGGATAATCACTTTTGGAGAACTGAAGACGAAAAGAAAAATTCAAATATAAGAAATGCCGATATTCAAAGAGCAATATATAATAAAATAGGAAAATTTATTGAATTTGAAAATGATATAGAAGAAGAAATTTATAACGAGAACAGAGATAGAAAAAATTATAAAAACAAACCATTCTTTGCACTAAAAACAGTTATGGAAAAAAGCTATATCATTCCTCCTAGATTAAAGAGAAAAGTTTTAGAAATATTTGAGTGATTGTGTATTTTTTATATACACAATCATAGTTCTAATATTGCTCCAACTAAATTATCTGATTCGGATACAGTTATTACATCTTTTACAAGTTGCTTTAATATAGTTATGAGTATCATAGTGCCGGCTACGATGACGTCTTCCCTTTTTTTAGATAAGCCAATTATATTATCCAAAATACCTCTACTTCTGTCCAAGAAGAGGTTCAAATTATTTTCTAATTCATGTAAAGTGATTTTGGAAAGATGAATCTTTTGACTATCATAGATAACCATTTTATCTCTCACGGATATTTGTGTAGTAGCAGTACCTGCCACTGCTACGATCTTGTAATCGTCCTTTTTAAAGCTCTCTATATCAAATAATACATCCAATTGTTCCTTTATCCAATGATAAAAATTTATCATATTTTCTTCTGTATATCCGGTATTAAAAAATTTTTCGGTACCTCGTACAGCTCCGACATCTATACTTTTAACAATTTCTAATTTGCCATTTTCTCCCAGAGAAAATTCAGTACTTCCCCCACCTATATCTATTACAAGAATTCTTTCTTTGAATACCGTAGCATTTCCTATAAAATTCAATTTTGCTTCTTCTTTACCAGAAATACAACCTATTTCTATAGGTATTTTTCTTACTGCATTTAAAAATTCGCTACGATTTCTGGCATCTCTTACAGCAGATGTAGCAAATGCTTTTATTTCAGTTACTCCGTAAGCATCAGCAATATTTTTATAATGAGTTAAAACTTTTAATGTTCTATCTATTGCTTCTTTATTTAAAAGTTGCGTTTTATTTACAGATTCTCCAAGTCGGACTACTTCCACTTGTCTTTCTAATTCTGATAAAAGTTCGATATTATTTCCTTTTTCTTTGATAAGACCAATAAATAATCTTACAGAGTTTGTCCCAATATCTATTACAGCTTTTTTATAAATTTTTTCTTCAGATGTATCAATCTCTTCAGTTATTTCATTTTTATTTGGGTATTTTAATACTTCATGAATATAATCAAAAGATTTAAAAGATCTATTAGCTTTTTCTAAAATTTCTTTTGGGATAGATTTTTTTACCAGAGACAAGTCATGCTGTGGAACAACAAATTCTGGATTTTTATTTATAAATTTTTCATATTCAATATTTTCAATATACAAAGGAATAGGATCCAAACCAAATATTTCGAAGAAATCAATTATTTTTTTTATAAAAAGTTCATCTATAGATCCAAGAAGCTTTGCAATTTCCAATTGGAAAATGATACCTTTAGAAAGCGCATTACCGTGCGAAATATTTCCGTGGATGCTATGATTTTCCAGAAAACTTCCATATTCAAAACCAAAGTCAATATAATATTCTTGATTTTTATCAAATTTTTTAGGGTCAATTATAGATTTTTCGATTCTGCAGCAATCTTCTATCACTTCTTGAATTCTTTTGGAATCCAATGCAAATATTTCTTCTTTATATTTATCAAGGTAATTAAAAAATCTTCTGTTATCAGTCTTATAGGACATTAGAGAACATTTTATAGCTTCGGCAAGTCCAGATAAAATTTCTTCTTTTGGGAGAGAAGAAAGAAAATCTATATCATTTATCACCACCATTGGATATTTTGAAATACATATAGCATTTTTAGATTTTGGATGTACTATAGAAAAAATACCATTAGTCCCACTATTTATCATAGCAATCAGAGAGGTCGGGATTTCTATCAAATCAAGTCCACCGCAAAAAGTAGCACTTGCAAAACCGCCTATTTCACATATGCTCTCGCCCCCCAAAGTTATAATACAAGATTTTTTTGTAAAATTATTTTCTATCATATAATTGTAAAGAGTATAGACAGTTTTTATATTTTTATCAATTTTACTATTATCCAATTTAAATATAGAAATGTTAGAAAATTCGTCTAATATTTTGTCTATTTTATCTTTGTAAACTCGAAAAATATTTTTATCAGTCAAAATAAGTATTTTATCATAACAATTAATATGGCTTCTAAAAATTTCAAGTATAGATTTTCCTATAAACACAGGATATTCTGAATACTTTGTCGTTATTCTTATTTTCTTCATATTCATTATTGCTTTTTTTTCCATAAATATTCTCCCCCTCAAAAAGGTCAAAATCCTCTTGAATAAATTATACATAAAATTGATATTTTACGCAATTTATTTATTAAAATTTATATAATAAAATTTTCTTTTAATCTTTTGACATAAAATCTATTTTATGATATTCTAGAGATATGGATAATGGTTTTTAATAAAATAATTAAATTTCGATATGAAACATACAAAGCGAGGTGTTTTTATGAATGGAATGAAAACGTTTGTTTTAATGATGGTGATGACATTCATATTTTTAATTCTTGGTAATGCTCTTGGTGGATCTCAGGGAGTAATTATCGCATTTATATTTGCTTTAGTTACAAATTTTATCTCTTATTGGTTTAGTGATAAAATAGTGCTCTCTATGTATAGAGCTGTTCCGCTTACAGAAGGTACAAGTGATGGAAGAAGAGTATTCGGTATAGTTAGAGAACTTGTAAGAGAAGCAGATCTTCCTATGCCTACATTATATAAGATTGGTGAAGCTCAACCTAATGCTTTTGCCACAGGCAGAAATCCGGAACATGCAGCTGTTGTAGTAACTGAAGGCATCTTACGAGTAATGGATGATAATGAGCTTTCGGGAGTGCTTGCACATGAATTGGGGCATGTCCATAATAGAGATATATTGATAAGTAGTGTCGCAGCAGTGATGGCATCCGCTATATCTTTTTTATCTACAATGGCAAGATGGGGAGCAATAACAGGTGGTAGGAGCAGGAGAAGAAATAATAATGGAATTATATTATTGGTTTTGGCTATTTTTGCACCTATAGCAGCAATGCTTGTGAGATTGGCTATTTCCAGAGCAAGAGAATATAAAGCAGATGATTTTTCTGCTAAAATAACTAAAAACCCAATGTTTTTAGCTAATGCTTTGACAAATCTGGAATCTCAAACACAAAGAATACCTATGGATGCCAATCCGGCAACTGAAAATATGTTTATAGTAAGTCCACTTAGTGGAAGTTCCTTTGCTACACTTTTTAGTACTCATCCTCCTATCAAAGAGAGAATAAATCGTCTAATTCAAATGGATCGCACAGAATTATAATAAAAAATATATTAATAAATAAGCACATTCAAGGGGGACAAATGAAAAAAATTTTATGGGCAATGCTGATTTTTACAATAATATCTTCAATAACATATAGCAAGGAAATTTTTGTAGAATCTTATATCAAATCAAAATTAACAAAATCTGTAAATGGGGCGCCAGTATTTGTTAAGAATTCTACCAGAAAAGAATTTAACGGATTAAAAATAACTAAAGAAGTATTGGATATTTTAGAGACAGCAGATTCTCCATTTTATATTGAAATGGCTGGAAAACAAGTAGCAATGAGAGTTGGTGATTATTTTATTGCTCCTGTATATGCTTCTGATATAACTCCAATGACAAAAAAAGAATTTGAATCTGACTATAAATCAAAAGATGGTAGAATAAAATTTGTAGAAAATGAAAAAATAGATTTGGGACCTGTAGATTTTACAGAAGTCGACGAGAGTTCAGAAATGGTATCTAAAAATGGAGAAAAATATAATGAATAACTCTACGATACAGAAGATAGAGAATACTAAATCTTTTTTTAAAGAAATTTTAAATCAAGGGAAATTTTCTTATCTATCTTCTGGAATAAGATTAGCTTTAGAAAATTATAAAAGAGCTAATTCAGCCCTTTGGGTAACTTCTCTTTGTTATTTTACAGTATTATCTATGGCGCCAATAGCTGCTATTTTATTTAGTATTGGAAGTTGGCTTGGCATGAAGGAGTATTTAATTGGGCAAATAAAATTAAATTTTCCTCTTGATGAAGAGACAATAAATATAGTAATTGGCTTTGCTGACAGGCTTTTAGACAATGCTAGGAATGGAGTTCTAGCAGGAGTAGGGTTTGTATTTTTGGGATGGACTCTGATTTCTATGTTTTCGATTGTTGAAAAAGCATTTAATGATATCTGGCAAGTGAAAAAATCCAGAGTTCTTTTACGAAAAATAACTGATTATTTTTCATTTTTGGTATTTACCCCAGCATTTATTTTGGTTGTAAATGGAACTACTATAATAGTTGGAAAAAGGTTAAATATCAACACTTTGGTAGGGTTATATTTGATAAAAATAATACCTAATTTAGCGATATTAATATTTTTTACAGCGCTATATATGCTTATGCCCAATACAAAGGTAAAATTTATCCCGGCATTTATTTCGTCTATTTTTACTTCTATTTTATGTATCGGATTCCAATATTTCTTTGTTTATTTGCAAAGTACGATTAATACTTACAATAAAATATACGGAAGTTTTGCCAGTTTATTTATATTGATATTTTGGCTTAAAATATTATGGTTTTTTATTATTTTAGGTGGACATATATCTTATTTTTTACAAAATAGGCATTTGCATCCCAGAGATAGTGATAATAATATAAGCTTTAAATCCAAAGAAATTATTGGACTTATAATCGTTACAGAATTAGTAAAAAGATATAAAGAAGAGTTGCCAGCGATTCATGCAACACAAATGGCAGAAACTTTAAGAATACCACTAAAGTATATAAATAATTTGATTATAATTTTAAAGGAGCAAAAAGTTGTTGCAGAAATAGTGGATGAAAAATATGATGAACCTGCTTATATAATGACTAAAAACATTGAAAAATTTACATATGGAGATCTTTTTCATCTGATGGAAAGTTATGGGACAGATGTTAATTTGTTATATGTGCTTGATAGAGAAAAATATTCTAACATAATTGAAAAAAAAGATTTGAACAAAAAACTGATAGAACTAATTTAAAATAAAAAATATCCTTGATTATTTCAAAGATATTTTTTATTTTACAAATTATATTTTAAAGCAAATATGCAGATAATATCAGAAATCATTATTCAAATAAAAATAAAAGATACGAATACAGGCTACATATTATGATAAATGAAAAAAATACAGGAATAGTTTTTTTAATTAAATCTATAAACGATATGCCAAAATGTTCCACCACTATTGCTAAGCATATATGCGTTGGAGAAATTTGCATTCCAATATACATCATACACATGAGCAGTATCATCAATGATAATCCACCATTGGGAATAGTAGCAAAGGCCAATGGTAATGCCAAAGCAATTGTGGCTTGAGATCCTGTAATCAATGTACTTACCAAGAATATGATTACAAAGATCACTGTAGATGGAATAGGTAACATTTCAAAATAGCCAGGTAATCTACCTACAACACCAGTATCTGTTAATAATTCTTTAAATATCATAATGGCAACAGTACTTCCTATAAGTTTAGTTTCAAAAGCTGATTTGAACATTGGTAATAACTCTTTAATTTTAAATCTATTGATAAATGCCGAAACAATAATTACAGGAATAACAGCTTTATAAACGGTAATTTTTAACGAAAGAACTATTATTATAGTTACGGCTATAGGCCACAGGCTAATTATTAAATTTTTTATTTCTTTTTTAAGATTAACATTAATCTTTTTTTCTGTAATTTTTGGTATTTTTTTTACATAAAAAATATAACCTAATACAAATAAAACTGCAACCATTGGCAACATCCCTACAACAAACTTGGTCATATCGACTTTGGACAATTCCAATGCCAATAAAATAGAAGAATACGTAGGAAGAAATGCTTCTGATATATGCCTATAATAACTTGTTACGAAAGCTTGTTCTTCGACACTCAAGTTATCCTCAGCCGCATTTTTTACTATAGGTGCTGCAATTAAAACAGCACCAGCAGATGGTAGTAATCCTATTACAAAAGGAGCCAACATAATATTTATTCTTTTACTATTAAAAATGTTATCTAAAGATTTTTCGGCCAAAAATATGTGCTTTCTTTTTTCCATCATTCTCTGTACGAATGTTATTGTGTAAAAAGCTAATACCAAATTTATTGTTTCTGCGCTTGTAAGAGCTTTTTTTGTTAAATTAAAAGATGTAGAAATAGGTATCTTAAAAAGTATAATAGATATAATTGCTCCTATTAAAATTGAAAAATATAATGGTTTCTTTAATTTTATAAAAATCATAATTCCAATAAAAATAGCAACTAATTTTAGCATTTCCATGAATTTCACCTTTAAATTTTTTAATAATAGTACTTGCTATATGAGCAATATAATTTTTATATATTTTCTATATATTTATTTAACAGTTACTTTATCACAATGTGTTAAAGCTTTTTCAGAAAATTCATTACCTAATCCGGGTAATTCGGGCACTTTATATTTACCATTAACTGGTTGATAATCATGTATACATAAGTCTCTATTATACTGCAATAGAGCATATCGATGATGTTCATGAATCACAAAATTAGGAATAACAGCTTCTAAATGTAATGCTGCTGCTGTCGAAAGAGGACTTGCGCAAACATGTGCTTGTACACTGACATCATAGACATAGGCCATATCACATATTTTTTTACCTTCGGTGATCCCTCCACAATTTCCTAGATCTGGTTGTATTACTTGTACAGACATATTTTCAAAATATGGTGCGTATTGCCATCTCGAATATATTCTTTCACCATGGGCTATTGGCATTTGTAGCTTATCACATATATATTTAGCCATTTTTGGTGTAGGTGTATTAGGTTCTTCAAAGTAGAAAATATTATATTTTTGAACAACCCTGCCAAGTTGTACGGCAGATTGTGCATCTGGATTCGAATGATTTTCCATTATAATATCCACATCCGGCCCTACTGCTTTTCTAACTGCTGCGACTCTTTCTTCTACTAGGTTGACATAATATGGTTTTAATAATCTAGACATTTCTTCAACTCTATCAAACACTCTGCCATCTCTATCATAAGTAAAAAAATCTATTTTTATTGCATCATATCCATCTTTAACGGCTTTTAAAGAGTTTTCTATATATTCTTCAGTTCTGCCTGCTTGTTCCCTTTTATCACTCCAACCAAATTGTAATTGACTGGCGTAGCATCTTAGATTATCTCTTTTTTTACCGCCTAAAAGTTTATATACAGGGACATTAAAAAACTTTCCTTTTATATCCCAAAGAGCTATATCGAGCGCACTAATACCTGAGAATACTACTGGGCCACCATTTTGTCCCCAGAAAGTGCTTTTATATAATTTATCCCATATGACCTCGTTATCCAATGGATCCATTCCAATTATCAGACTTGCCAAATCTTTTATCATACCAAATGCTGCAGGTGCTGCAATACCGTATGCCAGTGCTGCTTCTCCGTCTCCATATAATCCATTATCAGTAAATATTCTACATATTATAGGCCTCCAATTCGGAGTTTGATCAATTTTTACCTGCATTACATCTACTTTAGTTATTTTCATAATTTTCCTCCATTTTAAGAATTAAAATTTATTGTGCTGACTCTATTTGTATATTCATATATCTGTATAGAATTAAGCTCATATGCTTGTTCGCTTTCTATACCTTTCAATATACTATATGTTTTGTGCAATGTCAAGATCAAGATTCATTTTTTTATGAGAATTTTTATTTTTTACAAGAAAAATGCGCATAACTGGTTACATTAGAAAAGAATTATTGTTTTTAAAAATTAATTTAAAAACAACAATTCTTTATAGTACGACTATTAACAATTTTAATAATATTTTGTTATATATTTATCTAAATCAGAATAAATCTTTATACATGTATCATAGTCATTATTTATAATACATTTATATATTTCTACGTGAAGATTGAGTTTTATATTAAATGATTCCATTTTTTTTGTTTCATTTTTTTGGGTTTCATTTTTTTTGATTTCATTTTTTTTGATTTCATTATTTTTTACACTTAATTTAGAAATTGTAAAAGCTTTAAAATATTTGAATAATGCATTTCTAGCTATGGAAAATGCATTAATATATAATTTATTATGAGCCATTTTACACAAATAATGATGAAAATCTAAGTCAGCTGTTATTGTTTCATTTAAAATATCTTCTCTATTGTTATCTATTAATATTGTTACCAATTCTCTATGTCTATCCAACAATGCTCTTAATTTCTCTTTTTCTTCATTGGTGCTAACTTTTATAGCTAACCTGATACACTCTAATTCTATATGGTTTCTATAACTTAGCACATCTTCTAAAATATCTTCGTTTAAATCAAAATCTGCAATTTGATCTATATAGTCTTTAAATTTAAATTTTTTTACAAATGTACCTTCACCAACACGAGTCTCCAGAACACCTATAATATTTAACTTTTGTAAAGCTAACCGAACGGTTAACCTATTTACACCAAATAATTTAGATAATTCAAGTTCAGATGGGATTTTTTCTCCTATTAACCATTTTTTATTTAATATGGCATCCTTCATTTGATCAAAAACTAAGGTTACTGATGAAATTTTTTTTATTTTTATATTTTTAAATTCTTTATTATTAGAAGTTGCCTTCAAAACAATCACCTTAGCTAATCAATTTATTTATATAATTATTCATTATAAAATATTTTAGTTATTTCGTAAGATTTCTTTTCAGATTTCAGGCATGCATCTAGGTCATGGTTTTTCAATCCATTAAATACATTTCTATGATATTTCAATACAGAATTCAAATTTCCAATTTTTTTATACGCTTTGTCAGTATTAGATTTTATAGTATTAAATAAAAGATTCGAAAGTGCATCATATACAACATTGAATACAACATTTCCAGCCATGTTACAAATACAAAGATGGAATCTATAATCTGCATCATGAAAATGTTCCCAATTAGATAAATGTGCTGTTTCTTCCATTTCGGACAATATATCTTCCAAATTTTTTATCTCTTTATCAACATTTTCTTTTTCCATAGCCAATTTTATAAAATCACATTCTAACACATACATAAATTCATATATATGTCCAGCTTCTTGGGACATTAAATTAAGTTCAAATAACTCAGAAAAAAAATTGGTTATACTAAAATCTTTTACATAAGTTCCATCACCGGGCAAGGTTTTTATTAATCCAAAATTATTCAATTTTTGAATTGCCATCCTTAGTGACATTCGGCTAACTCCTAATTGCTTGGATAGCTCAATTTCTGAAGGAATTTTATCTCCTTTTTTCCATATTCCTTCCACAATATTACTTTTCAGGCGTTCGTAAATTTGATCAGTTAGGTTTTCTCTAATAATTTTTTCCATATCCCCACCGTTTTATTTTTTATCTCAGTTCCAACTTTCGCTTATAAGTTTTCCATCTTTATAGTTCTTAATATTATCTACAGTTCCATCAGATTGAAATCTTTTCCAATCCCCATCTTTTTTCCAATTTATATAGTGCCCCTCTTCCAATGGATTTCCATTGTCCCAAAATAATTTCCAGTCACCTGTTCCATTAGTAAAGGTCGCTTGATAGATTGACTTACCATTCTTATTAAAGGCTGACATAGCTAATATTTTATCATCTTTATAACTTTGAATCCCTTTTACCTTTCCATCATCATAATATATATATGAATCTCCATTTAGTTTTCCATTTTTAAAGACATAGACCATGTTGGGTTCTCCGTTAGAATACCAGATTTCTTCTCCATCCAACACACCATCTATATATGTTTCACTATATTCTATAACTGTCCCTATATATGCCGAAAATATGCCTGTATATGGTTCATCATCACCTTTGGCATATACTATATTGTCTATGGTATCTTTTTTAGAGAAATCCAGGTTTCTTTCAGAAGGAGGTCCAATTACTTTACGTACAGGAATATTTTCACCCTGATATGCTTCAGTATTGTCAACAGTAACTGTCTGAGTATTTTCAGTGGAATCATTATTAGGTTCACTTACAGTATTGTCAATATGTATGTCAATAGGTATATTAGACACATCAATGGGGATGAGCTCAATAGAATTATCATCAAATGTGGTATTACCCTGTACCTCAGAAATCTTTTTTGAAGAAGGAACAGAATCATTATTGGTTTTATTTTTACCTTCTTGTATTACTATATCTTCTTCGATTTGATTAGAGGTCGAATTATTCGGAAGCAACGGTTTGATCTCCCTAAATTTTCCATTCGAAAGGGCGTTTTTATTTACAGCAATAGATGTAAATAAAATTATAAATAAAATTTTAAAAATTTTCACCTTTTTCTCCTTAAATAAATTAAAATTATTTAGAATAGTTTGGAGCTTCTTTAGTAATAATAATATCATGTGGGTGACTTTCTTTTAAACCTGCTCCTGTTATTTTTACAAATTTTCCATTTATTTGCAAATCTTTTATTGTTGGAGTACCACAATATCCCATACCGGCTCTTATCCCACCGCATAATTGAAAAACAACATCTTTTACATGTCCCCTAAAGGCGATACATCCTTCGATACCTTCAGGAACAAGCTTTTGCGCATCATTTTGGAAGTATCTATCTTTGGATCCTCTTTTCATAGCGGCAATAGATCCCATTCCCACATATATTTTATATTTTCTTCCCTCTAAAATAATTTCTTCACCGGGAGCTTCTGAAGTACCGGCCAATAATCCACCCAGCATTACGCAATCCGCTCCAGATGCCAAGGCTTTTACTATATCACCAGAAAATTTTATTCCACCATCAGCAATAACACATATATTTTTTTCCTTACATACTTCATATACATCATTTATAGCGGTAAGCTGTGGAACTCCAACTCCGGCAACTACACGTGTCGTACAAATAGAACCAGGGCCAACACCAACCTTTACTGTATCTACACCAGCTTCTATGAGATCTAAAGCGGCTTCTCCGGTTACGATATTTCCACCAATTAAATTTAATTTTGGGAATGCATTTCGTATTTCTTTTATTTTATTTAGAACTCCGACAGAATGTCCATGAGCAGAATCAATAGTTATAACGTCAACGCCAGCTCTTACCAGAGCTTCAACTCTTTCCATGGTATCGGGGCCTATACCAATAGCACCTCCGACTCTCAAAGTGCCGTGAGAATCCTTGCAGGCATTAGGATATTCTACGAGATTATCTATATCTTTTATTGTAATGAGTCCTTTTAAATATCCTTTGCTATCTGTGATTGGTAATTTTTCTATTCTATGTGCAAGCAATATTTCTTTTGCCTGATCTAGAGTAGTTCCTACAGGAGCTGTAACTAAATTATTTTTAGTCATTATTTCTCCTACAGGTTGTGTCATATCCCTATGATATTTGATATCTCGATTAGTAATAATCCCAATTAATTTCCCATTTTCACTTATGACTGGAAGCCCTGATATTTTATATCTTTTCATCAATGCTTCTGCATTTCCTACAGTGTTATCTATGGACAAAGTAACCGGATTTTTGATCATTCCACTTTCGATTCTTTTCACTCTATCAATTTCGGATGCTTGGTCAGTAATACTCATGTTTTTGTGAATAAAACCTATACCACCTTGACGTGCTAGAGCAATTGCCAAGTCTGATTCTGTGACTGTATCCATTGCAGCACTGACTATTGGTATATTTAGAATAATATTATTGGTAAGTTTTGTTTTTAAATTGATGTCTTGAGGTAATACATCAGATCTGTTTGGGACGAGTAGTACATCATCAAACGTTATTGCTTCTTTGATAATTTTGTTATTCATAACAACTCCTTAGTTTATATAAATATAAAAATAAAATTAAATAAATTAATTAAATAAATACAATATACTATTTTTGATAAATATCAATTTTTTTGTATGGAATCTCAATACCATTTTCATCAAAAACTTCTTTAACTCTTTCATTACACGCAAATAAAACATCCCAATAATTTTTATTTTTTACCCATACTCTAAATACAAAACCTAATGAACTATCATTAAAAGACATTAATCTTATAATTTTAGGTTTGTCTTGCATAATATGCGGGTTCTCTTCCGCAATTTTAGTCAAAAGAGATATCACTTTATTAGTTGGGGTATTATAAGAGACTGTATAGGTCAAATCAAGCCTTCTTATAGGGTGCCTAGAAAAATTAATAATGGTCGAATGTGCCAGTTGTCCATTGGGGATAATAATTGCTTTGTTGTCAGTTGTAATTAATACAGTATGTAAAACATAGATTCTATCAACGTTTCCTTCTATTCCAGCATTATTTGAAATATAATCACCTTTTGAAAAAGGTTTAAATATTAATATTAGCATTCCCCCTGCGAGATCAGACAAACTTCCTTGCAGTGCTAAACCTACAGCCAATCCGGCAGTACCTAAAAGAGCCATAAAGGATGTCGCACTTATTCCCAATACACCGATTATCAAAAAAAACTGTACTACATAAAGAAAATTTTTAATAAAAGATATAGCAAAACTTGCTAAAAGGGGATCAGTACCTCTTAACTCCATAAGCTTTGTAATGCTGCGGCAAAGTAATGCAATTATTTTTTTGCCTATAAAAATACAAATAATTACAAATATAGCCTTTAATAATACCGTAGGTAGCGCAATTTTAATATCTTCAAGCAAAGTTTTTGTTATATCTTTAAGGACTATTAGGTTTTTCAAGAGACACCTCCTAAAAATAAACAAAATATTAAGCTATTTATTTTGTATTAAAATAATAAATGATTATTTTAAATATTATAATA
>JAITPM010000074.1 GCA_031289425.1 Fusobacteriaceae bacterium | reverse complement strand
ATATGCACTCTATAAAGAGGGGGATCCAATGAAAAAAATTATTTATATTATATTTCCTATATTAATATTTGCAAATGTTAATATTTATGGAAAAAATGCAGAAGAATTAACAAAAAAATTAAATGATCTTGAAAAACAGGCCAGTATGCTTCAAAATCAAGTTGAAAATACAAAAAAAACTGATGAATATTCTGATGAAGGAGTAAAAGCGGGAGTAAAAGATAATAAAAATAAAGTAACAAAAGAGGTGCAATATTATTATTTGCCACCGGAAATAAAAGTTACTCCGGAAGAAAGGGCAAGAGTAATAGGAAAGGCCAGAAAAAAGCTCAATGATAAAAAACTGGAAGAACAAATAATAAAAGGCAAAGTAACAAAAGAAGAGGCAGAAGATCAAAAAAATGCAAAATTAGAGGAAAAAATTGCTGAAAATAATAAAAAAACTGAAGAAGAATTTAAGAAAAATTTAGCCCAATATGAAAAAGAAAAGAAAATAAAATCTGTAGAACGGACACTGGGAATAAATTCTAATGATGAATATTCCGGAGATTATGATGGATTGTCCGATGAAGTAGTGGATATTTTAAAAAAACAGAAAGAATTAGAAGCAATGTATAATAAAGTTCAATAAATTTATTTTATAGAATTACTCATAGTAGAGGAGAGATGCATTGTGTATCTCTTTTTTTATATTAAGTTATGATGATTATGGAAACAAATATATTGATATATTTTTTATATAGTAGTTGATAAAATTTGAGAACTAGTTTATAATATTGTAATGTCAAAACAAATAATTTATAAAAGTATAAATTTTTATAGAATGGAGGAATGTAAAATGAAAAAATTAATAATGTTATTATTAATGTGTTGCATGGCTTTTACGGCCTTTGCAAAGGGAGCAACTTCAAAAAACGGTAAATTCATAGTTGGAATGGAATGCAACTATGCGCCTTTTAATTGGACTCAATTGAGTAAGACTGATACATCTGTAGCGGTGTCAAGTGTAGATTTTGCAGATGGATATGATGTTGTGATTGCGTCTTATATTGCAAAAGAATTAGGATTAGAATTGGAAATAAAAAAAATAGCATGGGAAGGATTAATTCCGGCATTGGAATCCGGAGAAATAGATGCGATAATAGCCGGTATGACAAATACTCCGGAAAGAGCCAAAAGTGTTGCTTTTACTGATCCTTATTATGAATCAGAAATGGTAATAGTTGTTCGTAAGGATGATACTCTGGCAAATGTAAGCAGTATTCAAGAGTTTTCCGGAAAGGCGTTATTGGGACAAATGAATACTTTATACGACGAAGTAATAGATCAAGTAAAGGATGTCAAACATGCCACTCCACAACAAACTTATCCACGTATGGTATTGTCATTACAAGAAAAAGAAGTGGATGGAATTATAGGAGAACTTCCTGTAGCGAGAGGGGTAGTAGCTGCTAATAAAGATTTAGTGATAGTACAATTCGCTAAAGATAAAGGATTTGTAGCAGACACAACAGTTTCTATTGCAGTAAAATTGAACAATAAAGCATTGAAAGATGCTATACAAGATGTGCTAAACAAAATAAACAATGATAAAAGAAATCAATTGATGCAAGAAGCAACTGAACGTCAACCAGCAGTAGAAGGATAATGCAATATTTTACATATACAGGGATTAAATTTATTGATACATGTCTGAGCATATTAGTAAGGTACTGGCCTTCGTTGTTTCTTGGAATAAAAACAACATTACTGATATCTTTGACAGGAACATTGATAGGACTCTTGATAGGCCTTGTAATCGGCGGATTGAGAGCTATTACTGTGGAAGAGGCTGCACATCCTCTATTAAAAATATCCAAAAAAATTTATGACCTGTTATCAAGGACATATATAGAAGTTTTTCGTGGAACTCCCATGATGGTACAAGGAGTATTCATATATTATTTTTTAAAACCGGCTCTCCAATGGACACCTGTAATAGCAGGGATATTTATAATTTCTATAAACACCGGTTCATATATGGCGGAAATTATCCGTTCAGGGATACAATCAGTGGATAAAGGTCAAAGTGAGGCTGCACGTAGTTTGGGTATGTCTGCTATGCAAACTATGATTCATGTCATTTTACCTCAAGGAATAAAAAATGCTTTTCCTGCCATGGGAAATGAATTTATAGTAAATATAAAGGATTCTTCTGTGTTAAATGCAATATCAGTTACAGAACTATATTTTCAAAGCAATTCGATCGCAGGAAGTTTATATAAATTTAGAGAAACTTTTTTTGTCACTGCATGTGTATATTTATTTCTGACAAGTTGTACAAGTGTAATTTTGCACAAAATAGAAAAGCATCTAAATCATACAAAAACTTCATATCCGGCCTCTCAAACTACAGCTGATACTATGGCTATGAATAAGGAGGAGGTATAATACGATGGAGAACTCTAGGAGAAAAGTAATCGAAATAAAGAATTTGAAAAAGAATTTTGGAAATTTAGAAGTATTAAAAAATATAAATTTTGATGTATATGAAAAAGATGTTGTGTGTTTAATAGGGTCATCTGGAAGTGGGAAATCTACTCTTTTGCGATGTATCAATTTACTCGAAAAACCAACTGACGGAATCATTTTCGTAAATGGAAATAATATAATGACCCATGCACTTAATATAAATAAATATAGAAGTGAAGTAGGGATGGTTTTCCAATCTTTTAATTTGTTTAATAATATGACTGTACTTAAAAATTGTATAATAAGTCAAAGATTGGTGTTGAAACGTTCTAAAGCTGTAGCTGAAACGATAGCTTATAAATATCTGGAAAAAGTAGGCATGTCAAATTTTATAAAAGCTGATTCTAATACCTTGTCTGGAGGACAAAAACAGAGAGTTGCTATCGCCAGGGCATTATGCATGTCTCCCAAGGTATTATTATTTGATGAGCCAACATCAGCTCTTGATCCAGAAATGGTGCAAGAAGTATTGAATGTAATGAAAAATCTTGCTTCCGAAGGACTTACTATGATTGTAGTTACTCATGAAATGGGATTTGCAAGAGATGTCGCAAACCATGTTGTATTTATGGATAAGGGAGTGATAGAAGAAGAAGGATCTCCACAAGAATTATTTATAAATCCTAAAAATGATAGAACAAAAGCTTTTTTGTCAAGAATATTAGAAAAATGAAGGATATTTTTCTTGAAAATAATAATATAAAGAGATCGAAATAGAGGTCTCTTTTTTATATAAAAAATATAATATGTTTTTTTTAATAGCGATTATTCGGCTTTTTTACTTGTAAATCCTGTTTTGCTTTAATTAAATGTGATTTATGACATAAAATCAAAAAAAATAATTAAAAATAAATAAAAAATAACATGACAAAATGCATAGAATATGCTAATATAGTAATATGATTAAACGAAATATAATAATGTTGAATTTAGCTCAAAAACTTGGAATGAATGTTGCAAATAATTATTGGCATGTAAATAATGTAGCTAAATAGTGGGAGAATCAATAATAATTAAAACTGAAGACAAGAAATAACGGGATATTTTTAGGTTCAACAAACTGTTTTTTGTTGTATTTTATTTTATGAAAATACAAATTTTTTATAAAATAGCTGCTAAATGGGGTTGATAATAATTAACAAATTTTAAACAATGTATTTGACTATGATTAAGGAGGAGTATGAAGAATGTACGGGATGTAGAAAAATCTTTAAAAAGTTTTTTGAAAAAAAGAATTACCTATACTTCGAGTTTGCTGGTAATTTTTTTGATAACAGGAAGTATAGGATTAGCTGCTGGTATTCAATTAGTCAATAAAGTAGAATCAGATGGGGAAGACTTGATTGCCAAGATTGAAGCAGAAAAAGCGGCTATACAGGCTTTACTTGATGAAAATGAAGCAAAAATGGAAGAAATTCAAAATAATTATTATAATCTAGTGAGACAGGGTGATTATTATTCAAAACCTGTCTATCCAAGCGACCAAATATTTTTCTCATTTTTATATGAAGCAGCCGGTAAGCATAAAAATAGAACAGCGGAAGCATTCAAAGAAACATTGGATGCCGCTAAAATGCAGATAGAACTTTATGGTGCCAAATCAATAAAAAGTTTAACTGATAAAGATCTTGAAATATTGGCAAAAAAACATGGTGGAACTATATCCGCCGGTGATATATCTATGTATCTATTGGAAGAGGGAGAAGGAACGATTGCAAATGGAAGCGGACACTCTCTAGAGATAGATATGGGGGCAAATATAACACCTCTTGTACCTATGATAGCAGAAATTACAAAAGAAATAGATGTGTCTGTACCTAGTTTGACGATAACTGTACCTGTGCTAAATTTCATAACTCCATTTACTACTACAATAGGTGTAATAATACCACCATCTGTAAATGTGTCAGTTACAGCACCAAGTGCGTTAACGGCATTATCAATTACATTACCAATCGCACCAAGTCCGACAATACCTCCGAGTAAAGTAATAAATTTCGTGGCACCTAATCTACCGAATGATTATGAACCGACAATGTTGGTATTACCTGATGCTCCTACTACACCTGTTATCAATGTTCCTACGATTCCACTTACAGATTTTCAAGCCGGATCTATAGGAAATAGTGATGTAATATATGCGGATGATGATAATGGATACAATGCTTTTGTCACAAATGTTGCGGTACTTGGTGGTAAATTTAATGTAGCAAGAACAGCAGATCTTGTAGAATATGATTATAGATACACTGATTATAATGTATATACATATATCGGTGGAACAACTAGTGGCATTACAGTTGCTGCTGGGACTGTTGCAAATCTTCCGGATGTTGCAGTGTATAAACACTTTGTAAATGGTTGGACAGGTGGAATGGGATCATTTACAGGGACAGGAGTAATGGGAGTTACAATCTCATTGATAGGGACGTATAATAATGGAGATTGGTTGGTTTCCAGAGAACTCGAAAATTCATCAGTTAATTTAGGTGAGTTTTTGCATATGGATAATCATGGAGCTTATAATAGTTTTATTGACATGAGAGTTGCATTGGATGACGCTACAGACAATGTAGTGTTAGCGACTAAAAATATAGCAATGAATGCATGGGATGATGCTGTGGCAAAATCGCAAGCAATAGCAGCAGAACCATATTACACACAATATTATGATCCAGAGGGTCTCGTGTGGTTAAATACTGGTAATATTACATTAGAGGGTGGTAACATGTCTCTAACAAATCAATATTCCCATAATACTTATGCAGCATATGGAGATGCATCACTTGCGATAAATACTGGTGATATTATAATAAGACCATATATTAATGGCGGCGGAACATTATTTGATTCATTTAATGCTGGTTTTTTGGTATCCAATGATAATGCGGGTGGAAATCAAGAAGTTATGTATAATTCCGGAAATATTTATATACATACAAATGATAGTGCAGCTTTTGTTTTAAATAGTGTAAACGGAATAGGGCATTCAAATAGTGGAACTCCAAATGCAGGAATAAATGCGGTAATAGTAAATAGAGGTCATATAGAAATGACCGGTAAAAGTTCTTTGGGAATATTTGCGAGATCTGATATCATGTCTCTGGGTACATTATCTATGGATTTTACTGATGATGGTACAAATGGAAGAAATCCCATAATTTTATATGGGGATGAAAGTATGGGGTTGTATATAGCCAATGCTTATTCACCGTTTCCAGGTGGGAATAGCATAGCAGGAAATTTCCATGTGGACATAGGGGCAGTAGGAATTGGAAACAAGCCATTAAATGTAGCAGCAGCAGATACGAATGATGGACAGGCTATTGTGAATTATTATGGAGATAATGATTCTGTCGATCTAGACATACAAGGTACAATAGGGATGCTGTCTTTTAAACCTACTAATTTGACATCTCATGGAATAATAATATATGATATGACCAAGGGTTGTATAGGAATTGTACCGTTATCTGGTGCAAATTTGGTATTAGGTACCGGTAAAGTACAATTGAATGGTGGAGAAAATAATATAGGAATGATTGCATCAGATATTGTGTCCGAAGGTATTCCGTATACTGGTGGAAATTTAGTATCAGAAGGATATATCGACCTGATAGGTGGCGATAGAAATATAGGTGCTATTGCTAAAAATGGATTTACAATTAATGTCGATACAATAATTACTTCATCTGCAACAAACAGTGCCGGAAATGCAATCGGATTTTATGCAGATGGTATAGGAAGTACAATAACAGCAACAAAAGGAATAGGGTTTGGAAATTCACTAAAACTTACAATTGATGCTGCAAGTTTGAATAATCACACTACAATGGCAGCTCTTGCTACAAATAAAGGGATAATAAATGCTGATTTAACAAGTATGCCGGCACAGCCTAATATAGAAGTAATAGGTCTGATTGATGCCGGAGTTCACAAAGGGTATGCGTTATTAAGTAATGATGGAGTCATCAATGTAAGAAATAACAATATAACGATAGATACTGGAGCAGCAGGAATTATTGCTTTAAATGGAGGAGAAATATATCTACAGGGTGGAAAAGTTGATTATAGTGGAAGAGGGTTTGCTGTATATACAGATTCGAATCCTGCTACAAAGATATACTTGACAAATGGCGAAATCGTATTAAGGGGGAAATCAGTAGGGTTTACGCTTGATGTAACCGGTGGGATTCCTACATCCAATGTAGTGTTTGGTGGTACTGCTAAGATTACAATGATGTCGAATGATGCGGTAGCATTAAACCTTACAGGTATTGGCATAATTTCATTGACGGATCTTGTATCAGTAGTACAAGCAGGAACTGGAAGTGTTCAGGTGATACCAGGAATCGAGGGAGCTACTACATATAATAAATATAGACTTGCGGCTACAGATGGTGGAAACATAACAATAGATGTGCCAATAGACAAGACCCATGACAGTACATGGGGAACATACGATCCAAGCTTCTTTTTCTTCAGAAGTTTCCTAGCTCAAAAATCAATCCTTACGATCAGTAATGATATTATAGCTAGACTGAATACATCAGATGCTGTAGATTATTATAAGGGTTATGTATCGGGAATTGAAATGAATTCCAGCTTAACAGCCACATCTGCCAATGATTCAATGATAATTTTGAATAATGGAGCAGAAATTTTTGCGGATAGAACAGATGCCGGTGAGGGTGCAGTAGGGGTATATTTGAACTTTGGGTATGCCGATATAGGTGCAGGTACCAAAATAAATGTAGAAACAGGTGCCAACGTTATAAATGACGGTGGTATAGGAATTTATGGAGTTGATGGTGCTGTAGCTTTGAATAATGGAGAAATAAAGATAAGTGGAAACAGGGGCGTAGGACTATTGGGGTTGGCATATAGACTAGATGAACTAGAACATTCAATAGGTCAAGAATTTGGTGGAATAAGCGGAGAAGGAGTAACTACAATTATAAATGATACTAACGGTAAAATAGATTCCAAAGGAAATTCTGCAATTGGTATCTACGAATTTAATAATAGTGATGATCCATATGCACCGCCGGGAACACCACATACTACAATGATTCTTACAAATAACGGTATTATAGAAGTGGGGACTAATGTGGGTGCCAAAAATGCTGTAGGTATATATACAGATGGGGATATAAAGGTAAATATAGGAACTACATCATCTATAACAGTAGGAGAAGAAGGAATAGGAATATATGTGGCAAATGAATCTGAACTCCAATCTTTAGGAGGAACAATCAATCTTGGAAGAGATGGTATTGGAATAATAAGTGATGGATCGGCAACAATTTCTGCTACAGGAACATTTATTCCAAATGGGTCATATATTGCAGGAGAAAATGGTAAAATAGCAATTGCGTATGTATCAAAAACAATCGGAGTTATAGAGGCAACACCTCAAACACTGTTGTTAAATATAGATGTAAGCGCAATAAACCATGGTACAGGAATATATATAAAAGATAAAAGCAACCTTAACTCAACCGGGAATATATCAGTAGGAACAGATGGAGCCGGTATTTATCTTTCAAATGGAAGTGCAATTAATACAGGAGCTATTACATTACAAGCTTCGGCATCTAGGGCAGTAGGGATGTATTCATCCAAAGGAAATGTAACCAATGCAGCGACCGGTATAATAGCAGTCAATAATAGCAGCCAAATCGGAATTGTAGGATTGGGAAGCTTAGCTATAGTTGATAATATAGGTGCAATAAACCTTTCTGCCAATGGTAGTGTAGGAGTATTATTAGATAATGAGGCAACTTTATTAAATCAAGGAACTGTTAATTTTGGTACAGCTATAGAAAGCTTTGCTATAGTAGCTAATAAATCGATAGTTACATTATCCGGAAGTCCACCTATATATACAATGAACAATATTGCTAAAAATATATATGTATACGGTACAAATGGAAGTACAGTTAATTTAATTGGTAATATTATAATAGATGGAGTCGCAGTCTCAGGTAGTAATAAATCTGTAGGAATATTCTTAGATGGAACACTAGCTGCTAATACAGTTACAGCTACAGGTAGTTTGGAAGCCAGAAATGGATCTGTAGCCGTGTATTCAAAGAGTAGTAATAATTTATTTAATGGTACATACATAGCAACAGGAGATCAAACGGTAGCCGTATATTTTGAAGATGATGGAAGCCTAAATGGTACAAATATCTATGCTGATGCCGGTTCTAGTGGTCAAAATGCAGTAGGTGTCTATGCAGCAGGTGGTGGAAATATTATAATAGGTCCATTGGGAATTGCTCTAAATTTAGGACCAAATAGAGGTACAGGGCTCTATCTGTCAAATGGAGCTTCAGTAGCAGGTGGATTAATATCTATAACCAATACAAGTACAATAACTAACCCGGGATTATATTATATAGGAGTTTCGGCAACACATGGGACAGATTTGGAATTGTTGGGTAGTAATACAGTCGGATTGTATGCAAATGCCGGAGTATCATTATCAAATAATAAAAATATAATTTATAGTGGAACAAGTAATTTGATAGGAGCTTATATCGGTGGAACATCCACATATACATCCACATCCATAGGAGATAATATTTCAACTCCAAATAGTGCCGGAATATTTGTAGCAGATGGTACGGGAATAAATAAAGGAGAAATAACTATATCTACGTCTACAGGAGCTGCGATAGCTGCTAAAGGAATAGCATCCAAAATTGCAACAATTGAAAATCAGGGAGATATTATAGTAGATGGTGGAGTTGGATTCTTATTGGGAGACCCTTCCGGAGTTGATCCGGGTGCCGGAAGATCAATCGGTAAAAATAAAGGAACGATTGAGATAAATAATGGCGCTCTGGGTGCAGCATTATCAAATTATGATGATAATATGTTTGATGGAACAGGCGGAATTATAAGAATAAATGACGGTACGGGAATATATTTAGAAAATACCGGAGCCGGAGACGTGATAGCGACAGGGCATTTAGATATTACGAGCGGAACTGCTCTTGGAATTTATGCAGACGGATCTGTAATTGATTTTCCGATTATACTGGATGGAACAGGAGGAACAGGAGTATATGCTATAGGTAATTCTACTATATCGAGTATATTGGATGGAAGTACTTCCACGGCAACAGTTGGTCTATATTTAAACAGTGGCAGCCTAGGAGTTACATTTAATAATCCTACAATAAAATCCGGAGTTGGAATTGCATCCGTTGGAATTTTCTTGGATGGAGTAGGAACATATGCATTGCAAAATTTATCTGTGGTATCTAGCGGGAACAATTCTATAGGGGTGTATGTAGCGAATACCAGCATAACAGATTCTTCTACTATAACAGTTGCTACAGAAGGAATAGGGCTGTATATAGATAGCACATCTGATTATACTACCAATGGAAACACTCTGAATATTGGGACAAATGGCGCCGGAATATATAACAAAGGTACGATTAACCTTGGAACCACTGGCCCGATTGCAATTAATTTTAATGGAACAAATGGATTCGCCGTATATAATGATGGCGGAACAATCAATATAGGAAATCTGATAACAATAGGTGGAACAGACAAGGGAACTTTTGCAGCTACAGTAAATGGAAGCCTCTCTAATAGCGGAACGATAGGTGTATCTAATGGAAGTATAGGACTTATAGGAAAATACACATTGCCAGGTATCTACTCAATCACAAATTTTGCAAGCGGAATAATTAATGTTGGAATGGGTGGAATAGGAATGGCTGCTACAGGAACTGATGGAACAATTTCTCTAATTAATTCGGGAATCATCAATGTAAATGGACAAAATTCTATAGGTATATATACAGATATAGGAAATGTAATAAATAACAGTACTATTGATGTTACTAATGACGGTATAGCTATATTTGTAAAAGGAACCGGAAGTATAGGACAATATGGAACAATAAATGTAGCCGGTGGAGTCGGATTAGTAGTAGAAGGTGGGACACCCGTTGGAACAGGAACGATTACACTAAATAGTGGGACGGATGATCATTATTCAATAGGAGCATACTATATAAATGCATCAGGAACACTTTCTCTACCATCTATAACTTTAGCAGGAAATTATACGATTGAAGCAGTAGTAGATAGTAGTACCGGAGTAAATCTCGGAACAATAACAGTGACAGGGCCGGCAAGTAATCAAGTTGGATATTTAGTAAAAAATTCTTCTGCTACAGCAGGGACAATAAATGTAACCGGGGACAATAACTTGGGGATTTTTGGAGATATATCCGATATAACAACTGGAAATATAACTGTGGGAGATTCTACAGATAGCGATAATTCATCAGTTGGTATTTTCACAAAAGATGGTAGTGTTATCGCAGGATCATTGACAGTCGGTAAAGATAGTGTCGGAATATATGGAAATAAATCAATCAATATATCGACAGGAGCAATTACAGTGGATGATTCAGGAGTCGGGATATATGCTATTGGAAATGGGACTCATACCGAATCAATTATATCCAGTGGAAACTTATCAATAGCAAATAAAGGAGTATTAGGAATATACAGTAAAGGAGCAGATGTAACTCTAATAGCACCTTCGGCAGTCACAATAGGAAATGGAACATCTATAGGAGTAGCGAGTGCCGGAATAGGAAATGTTTTGTATAGTGGAAATACAACAGTTGCCGATAAAGGAAGTTCATCAGGCTCTATAGTAATCTATAAAAGAGGTGCCCAAGGGAATATAACAAGTTCCGGAGATTGGAATATAGGTACTAGTGGATACGGATTATTCTTGATTGCAGAGGATGACCCTGCAAAAATAGCCGGCATAAATGTTACAAATAACGCTTCTATGACTCTGGGAGAATCGGCAGTGGGAATATATGCTGACGCAACAAACGGAAAGATAGCTCTTACAAATTCAGGAACAATAGATGTTGGAAGCACATATTTAGGACCTGTTGGAAGTCATTCAGATGTGGATCATCATGAGAATTCAGTGGGAATATATTTGAGCGGAGGCGCTAACGGAATAAATACTGGTACCATAATAGTAGATGAAGATCATTCAGTGGGAGTGTATGCTTCTGGAATCGGAACTTATTTTGAGAATAGTGGAACAATGACAATATCCAATGGAAGTATAGGAATACTGGCAAAATCTATGGCAACTATTACAAATAGTGGTACGATAACATTGTTAAATGCCAATTCTGTATGTGGAAATTATACAGTGGGAATAGCAGTATATTCAAGCTCAATAATTACAAATACAACATCAGGAATAATAAATGCCGGAAATGGAATCGGAGTATATGTTGCCGTAGGTGGAAAATTAAGTAACTATGGAACAATAAATATAGCTAATGGAATCGGAATTCAAGGATTGGGTGTGGTGGAAAATCATGGTTCTATAATGGTAACAGGAACGGGAATCCCTATAGGTGGTATGGAAGAATCAGAATTAGCAGAGGGATCAATAAAAATAGATCAAACCGGTATTATGCTTGATGGGAATTACATATCAATAGGTGGAACATTTAGAGCCGAATCACCTATAATATTGGGAGGAGCTTTCATAGACATAACAACGCTACCGGGTAGAACAACACCATTGTTTTCAGCTCCGGATGTAAGTGGAACAATATACTTAACACCAAATTTTGCAAAATTAGGAAATGGGTTTTCTTACAAGATAGATAATTTTGTTTCAGCTTTATCATCTTCTGCATCAGCAAAAATATCTATAGCAACATCCCCAATGTTTATTCCAAAAGAATTACAAGATGGTTCCTTATTAATAGCCAAAAAACCATATGCAGATCTTGCAATTGGAAAACAATTTAAAGAATTACATGATGGACTGGATAGTTTATTATACAATTCTATAGATGATGGGATTATTTTAAAGAATATGAATGCTTATTTGGAAGGAATATATAGCACTCATGGAGTAGAAGAATTTAATAAAGAAGCTTCCAGAACACTATCAGAAACTCGGGGGGATATATATACAAGCATTCAATCAAGAATGCAAGATGTACAACATGCTTTTGATAATTCATTTAACGAGTTATTTACTTCATATAATATATCAAAAGATAGTGGTAAATATAGTGTAATGTATACTCAAGGAAGATTTAGAGATGATACTATAGGAGTAGATGATTACGATTACAGAGTGCAAGGCTTGATGTATATGAATGAATTTGAAGGTAGAAATTATGGAAATAAATGGGGATACACAGTAGGGTTTGCAGCTTCGAGGTTTGATTTTGATGACGCACCGACATACCATGATAAATCAAAAGAAGATATCTATAGTTTAAGGGGCGGAATGCATCTGGTACATAATTTTAATAATGATGATTCATTTAGATGGATAAGTAGAGTTGAAATAGGGTACAATAGACACATCGCAGAAAGATCTATAGAAATTGATAAGACATATAAAAACAAGGCATCTTACAATTCATATAATGTATCATTAGATAATAAACTTGAGAAAACAGTATATAGAACTCCATCGGCAAAAATAGATATATATGCAGGACTAAATTTGGAATATGGAGCATTCAGCGGGTTTAGTGAAAAAGAAAAGGGCGAGGGAGGGGCATTATTAACTGTAAAGAATGGTGATTACTTCAGTATTCAGCCGGAAGTAGGGGTGCAAGCCTCTAAGAGAAAATATATAGGAAAGAAATTATCAGCAAAGATCACGGGGAATTTATCATATGCGCATGAGCTTGGTAATAATTATAATGAGAATAAAGCTAAGGTTAAAAATGGTACATTTGGCAACTATACTTTAATAAGACCTGAAAAAGAAAAAGGTGTTATTAAGGGAAATATAGGATTTACAATAGAAAAAGCAAATAAATTTGGAGTAACTTTTGATGTAGAAGCCAGAAAACATAGTAGTAAAGATAAAATGGATTTGCAATACGGAGTAAGAATTAAATATGTATTCTAAAATAAAAAAGCACTAGCCTAGCCAGCCGGTGCTTTTTTATTTTGCGATAAGTTAGATTTTATACTGTAGATACTTTTTTAATTCTATCACCAAGAAACATTATAAATCCATTTAATAAGAAGGCCAATATCATTATGTAATTCCCATTTGTACCGCCATATAATTTGCCAAAGAGAGCTACAGCTCCTCCTGTTATGATAGCTGTTATAGTTATATATTTTGAAGGATTAAATCCAATCATACCGAGAATAGTAGGGATAATAAAAGCTCCTGAGTATATTGTAAGTGCCATAAATAATGTCGGCAGTATGTGCTTCATTTTTATTGATATTATAATAGCTAGGATTCCTATTACTATCATCAGTAATCTTGTTCTTAGAATTCCGTTTTTACTGTCCATATCTTTTGTAAATGATTGAGCAAGCAGAGAAGCTGCTGTAATCAATGTAGTATCGGCGGATGAAATCACAGCAGATAACAATCCTAAATACAGACCAAAGGATACGAATGCGCTTAATTTTTCACTTGCTATTACAAATAAGACCGATTTACCTTCTAGATTTACATTTTGGAAAACTTGCATTCCATATATTCCTATTTTACCAAACATAAAAGCAAGAGGTATGAGCACACATATTGATATAATTATAGATGCTTTCATAGTCTTTTCATCTTTGGCACAAAATAACCTGGAATATATATCGGGACCTACAATAAAAGTAGTAGAATATGTAAGAACCATAATAAATAAGTCCATGTATTTGAATTTTGAATTAATGAATGATGGAGCTTGAATCATTATAGGTTCTCCTGATATGAATAAATAAACGAGAATAATCCCAAGTATTATAAATATCAATTGAAAAAAATCAGTCTTTAATACAGATAATTGTCCACCAAACATTGTATATAATGTAAATATGGTACCACTTATAACTACACCATTTGTAAAAGTTACCCCCAGGAGTACAGTCAATATATTAGCGGCGCCCATTAATTGAGAAGCGACTACTCCCACCCAGGCTATAGAAATAATGATAGAAGATATTTTTTTCACTTCATACCCATAAAATTC
Organism: Fusobacteriaceae bacterium; assembly: GCA_031289425.1. Lineage (GTDB taxonomy): Bacteria > Fusobacteriota > Fusobacteriia > Fusobacteriales > Fusobacteriaceae > JAISST01. The sequence goes on along the minus strand of JAITPM010000074.1, from coordinate 14,920 downwards.
TCCCAACATTTCAGGTAAATTATATCCTGTGAAATTTTTGATATATTTTACTAAAAATAATAATACGAAAAACCCAAAGGCTGCACATATCATAAGCCATGAACCGGCCCAACCTATATTGTATGCGGTATTTATACTGCCTATTATAGCACTACTTCCCAAGGTAGTAGCAAGCAAACTTCCAGCCACTGATAATACTCCAGCGTCTTTTCCAGCTACATAAAAATCCTTTCCATTTTTAATTTTTTTATATGAATGGAAGCCTATTGCTAATGTTACTATAAAATAAATTGTGATTAAAATAAGTTTCAATTAAAATCCTCCTTGTACAATGTATCCAAGTTCTGTTATCAGTTTTATATCATCAATAATCTTTGTGCCTGTGGTTGTTAAAAGATCTCCCGTAATAACTGCATTAGCTCCGGATTGCAACATTTCTTTGTCGCCTTTTACTAGGGCTCTGCCGCCTGATAACTTTATAAAAGAATCTGGGTTTATAAATCTAAATATTGCAATGATTCTCAAAGCATCTTCTTTAGGTATGACTTTATAATCTTCAAAAGGTGTACCTTTTATGGGGTTCAAGAAATTGATGGGAATGGATTTTATCTCCAGTTGAGACAAACTAAAAGCAAGGTCAATCCTGTCTTCCATGCTTTCGCCCACTCCGAATATTCCGCCACTACATACTTCCAATCCAATCTTTTGAGCCGCCTTTATAGTTTTTACTTTATCACTAAAAGTATGAGTAGTACAAAGACTTGGGAAGAATCCTTCTGATGTTTCTAGATTATTATGAATTTTTTTAATTCCGGCGTTTTTTAATATTTGCAATTCTTCCTCTTCTAGTAAGCCAAATGATGCACAATATTTCATTTTAATTTTATCATTCAGTATTTTTATGCTTTCTGAAACTTCTAATATTTCATCCTTTTGTAATTTTCTTCCGGCTGTCACGAGTCCATAGGTCGGAACTCCTTTATTATAATTATATTCTGCATCCTTAAGTAAAATATCTGTAGAAAATAAAGAATGTGATTCCACAACTCCATTGTAATGTGCTGATTGAGCGCAAAATTTGCAATCCTCAGAACATTTCCCACTTTTTTCATCAATTACGGTACACATATCAAGGTTGTTTCCACAGAATTTTTTTCTTATTTCATCGGCTGATTGACATAGTTCATCCAATGGGGCATCTATTAGAAATAAAGCCTCGTTTCTTTCAATTTTTTTCCTTTCCAATATTTTACTTTTGATACTTTTCAAATTCATAAACTCTCCTTTTTATTATAAGTTAACTTTGATACTAATTTCTCCTGAAAATAGAGAAATTATTTCTTTTGATTTTAATTCAACTACTAATTCTCCTTTATTATTAATATCTATCGCCTTTGCTTCGATTGTTTCATTATTTTTTACAAATGTTATATTTTTACCGAGCACAAAAGATGCATTTTTATATTCTTCAATTAAATTTTTTGTATTGTCAGAATAATAAATATCAAAAAACTCTTTCAAATATTCTCCAATTAATTCATTTCTTATAGATTGTGGTTTTTCCACATTAAAAATAGACCCTGCAATGTTATTTAATTCTTCAGGGAAATTTGTAATAGAGAAATTTATCCCTGTTCCTACAATAATTGCCGAAATATTTCCGCTCTCATAGTCAAGAACACCCTCAGTGAGTATTCCTATAATTTTTTTCCCGTTTAAATACATATCATTTACCCATTTTATTTTTGTATCTACATTTGCAACTTTATCTATCACTCTTTTTAGAGCTATTGCATTCTTTATTGTGATTAATTCAGTGTTTTCATTAGATGGTCCGGATTTTAATATAATGCTTATATATATTCCACCCTTATCTATAGAATAAAATTTTCGCTCAAATCTTCCATACCCATCAGTTTGGTTATTGGCAATTATAACAGTTCTATCGTTAGCACCGTTTATTGCACGTATTTTGGCATCTTTATTTGTAGAATTGATAGTCTCATAATATATTATTTCTATATCTTTTAATTTATCCGGTAGATAGAATTTTATACCTTCTGGAGAAATAATATCATTTTGCAGGTACATATATCCTTTGTTTCCATTGCTCGCAATATAGTGCCCCTGCTCTTTTAGGCTATGTATAGCACGCCATATGGCGGCACGAGACAATTGTAATTCATTAGCTATTTTTTCTCCGGAGATATTTTCTCCTTGACTTTTTATCAAATAGCTCAATACTTTTCCTTTAGTATCCATAAATTCACTCCTTATTTTATTGTCAACATTTTTTTTGTCCATGTTTACTATGAGATTATACAATATTTTCAAAATTTGTGCAATATAATTTTTTATGATATAATAAAAGGGAAAGTTAATATTTATAAAATCTGGGAGGCGAGTATAATTATTCATGCAGCAAAAATGGAAATTATTAGGGATAACATAATAAATAACTATAATTATTTGAGAAATATTTCTAACAAAGAGATAATTCCGGTGTTAAAGGCTAATGCTTATGGATTTGGTGCCACGCTTATAGCTGATATTTTATATAATTGCGGAGTGCGTTTTTTTGCCGTTGCAAGGTATTCAGAGGCTTTAGAGATTATTAACTATAAAGACTTTAAAAATATAAAAATTTTAATTTTCGAAAGTATAAGAGATATATCACATATGGACAATATAAAGAATATCATTTTTTCTGCCAATTCTTTAGATGATTTAAAATATTTTGCAGAAAGAGGTATTCCTTCGGAACAAATCCATATTAAGGTGGATTTGGGTTTTGCCAGGAATGGTATTTTAGATGAAGAGTTAGATAATTTAAAAACTTATATAGATGAAAATACTCATAATTTTGGAGGTATATATTCTCATATATTTTCTATCTGCGGTAAAGATGGAAATAAATTAATAAAAAAATTTGACGAAATACTAAATTTTTTGGGAAAACATAGATTTTATATGATACACTTGATAAGTAGTGAGACTTTTTATCAATATAAATATGATATTGCTACTAATATAAGAATCGGTCAACTTTTATATGGAATAAATGAGTCTAACTATCGTGATAAAAATTTAAAAAAAATATTTTCATTAAAAGGAAAGATATCAGGGATTAAAAATATTGAAAATAATAAATATGTTGGTTACGAATTGAAAGAAAAATTGCAAAATATAGATTATAAGAATATTGCTATAGTTAAATTGGGATACGGAGATGGATTTTTAAAAGCAAATGAAAATTCTGCCTGCCTTATTAATAATAAAGAGTATATTATATCTCTTGTCTCTATGGATTATACTTTCATAAATATTGATGAGAGTGTAAAAATAGGAGATGTAGTAGAATTTTATTATGACACCGATAAATTTTATGATGAATTTAATTGTAAAATATATGAATTTATGACAAATATAAATGAAAGAATTAGGAGGGAATTGATATAATGAAGGATATTATACTTAATATTCTAAAAGGTGTGGGAATAGGTGTTGCTAATGTTATTCCTGGGGTTTCTGGGGGAACAATGGCCGTAATATTTGGGATTTATGAAAGATTAACAGAAGCTATAAGTAATTTTTTAATTGTATCTATGAAGAAAAAAATTGAATATGCACAGTTTTTAATTGTATTGGGAATAGGAGCAATGATAGGTATTATTGCCTTTGCAAATTTTGTAAAATTTTCTATTTCAAATTACCCTAAAATAACCGCATTGGTCTTCACTATTTTGATATTACCGGGTATTCCGATAATTGTGAAAGGGCAAAACAAAAAAGATAGTAAAAATATAATTTCCTTTATTCTAGGTGCATTAATTACTGGAATTTTTATATTTTTGGATTATAAATATGGAAATAAAAATGAAATTTCCAGTGTCAATGTTATTTTTTCAATGGGATACTATGTTAAACTTTTTATTTGTGGTGCAATTGCTGCAGGTGCGATGATAATTCCTGGTATTTCCGGCTCTCTACTCCTTCTGATAATAGGGGAATATTATAATGTACTGAGTTTTGTAAGTAATTTTAAAAACCTCCCCAGTGCCATCAAAGAATTTAACGGATTATCAAGTTTTATCTATGAATTAAATATAATACCGCTTACGATATTCGGTATTGGAATAATAGTCGGATTGGTAGTTATATCAAAGGGAATTAATTATCTTTTAAATCATTATAAAAGTCTCACATTGTTTTTTATAACTGGACTTGTGGTTGTATCCATAGCGCAAATTTGGTTAAAAATCAGATAGATATAGGAGGAATTAATGTATTACAGTGATTATCATTTACATAGTAATTTTTCTCCTGATTCCAAGCAAGATATTGATGAATTAGTAAAAAAAGCCATTTCTGTGGGCTTAAAAGAAATAGCTATTACGGATCATTTTGAATATGATGTAGTAGGATTTGAAGAAGATTTTTGTTTGGATTTACCAAGATATTCAGAAAAAGTTTTACAACTAAAATCGAAATATAAAAGTCAAATTATTATACGGATGGGTGTAGAAATAGGTGCTCAACCACAACTGACTGAGTATTTCGCGGCTCAATTAAAAGAATACCCTTTTGATTTTGTGATTGCGTCATGCCATACAATTGATAAAGTAGATTTATATTTTTGCAAAGTACAAGAAGGTAGAACGTTGGATGAGGTTCAGGATATATATTTTAACAATATATTAAAAGTCGTAAGTTCTTATGATTGTTTTTCGGTATTCGGACACTTGGACTATGTTACCCGCTATGGCGGAGAAAAATTTCGGCAATTGAATTATGAAAGACAAAAAAAAACTATTGATAAAATTTTAACAATTTTAATTGAAAAAGGGAAAGGGATCGAAATAAATACATCCGGATTTAGATATAATGAGGGGCGATTTTATCCTCATAAAGATATAATAAAGAGATATTTTGAATTAGGTGGTGAGATTATAACTGTTGGAAGTGATGCCCACAAAGCATCAGATATAGTGAAAGATTTTGATAAAGCTTATGCATTTTTATCTGAAATCGGCATTAAATATATAAGTATATTTGAAAATATGAAGGCTAGTTTTTTGAAAATATAAAGTTTTATTTTAGGAGGAAAAAGTTGAAAAAATATATTTTATTGGTAACTTCCGTATTTGTAATCTTAATAGTAATCACGACCATATTTTTTTCAAAAATTAAATTTAATCAGATTCCTGTAGAAGATATCGCAGGAAAAGAATTTGTTTTAACAAATAAATTTAAAGCGGCGGATATAACGATAGCTTTTGATGCCGGGAGATACTATGGTTTCTCAGGAGTAAACAGGTATACTGGCAGCTATGAACAAAATAAAAAGGGTAATATAAAATTATCCCAAGCTGCGACTACGATGATGTCCGGAAATGAGGAGCTTATGGAAATTGAGAAAGAATATATCAATGAACTTGCTGAAGTAGAGGAAATCATCCTAGAAAAAGATATAATCTTGATGAAAACAAAAAATGGGCAATTGAAATACGAAGTAAAGGGATAAATAATAAAATAAAAACTATTTTAAATATGCTCTCATCAAAAGATCACCAATTTTGATGTTTTTTCCCATAGAAGGAATTTCAATACTTTCAATCATATTCATGGTGTTTATAACTACCGGAGTTAAAATTGATTTTATTTTTTTGGAAAGAAATGAAAAATCGCATTGAATTATAGGTTGTCCGACTTCGATTGTACCATTTTTTGATATTATCCGAAAGCCTTCCCCTTTTAATTTTATAGAATCTATCCCAATATGTATAAGTAATTCCAATCCATTTATATCAAAGTTAACTGCATGTCCGGTACAGAAAACATTAAATTTACCGTTCACAGGTGATGATATTATATTGGATACAGGATCTATCGCACATCCATCTCCCATTATCCTCTGAGAAAAAATATCCTCCGGGACTTCTGACAAATCCACAATTTTACCATCCAATGGAGAAAAAATATCTAAAAATTTTTTACCTTCTATATCTGTATCTTTTCCATTTTCTTCAAATAAAAAATTATAAAAAAACATAGAATCAACTCCGATTTAAAATAGTTACACTTTTAGAATACTATATTTTATGGGAAAAATCAAATATTTTAAAAAAAAATTAAATTTTTTGAAAAACTATTGACAATAAAAAAAATTTATGATAAAACATTATTAGCCACCATACTAAATGAGTGCTAAAAGGAGGATGATTTATTATGAATCAAAATTTATTGACGCAAAATTCTTTGCTTGCTTTACAGGATGCGCAAGGAATAGCGATAAGAAATAATCAACAGGCAATTAAACCTGAAATATTAGCATATGCGCTTATAAAAAATACTGATGGACTTATTCCAAGAATACTGGAAAAAATTGGATTAAACTATAATAATATAGCAAAACAATTGAACACAGAAATAGAAAAATTCCCACGGATAGAAGGTAATAATTTAGGGGATGTCGGAATAGATCAAAGAACACATAAAATTATCTTGAATGCAGAAGATATAATGAAAAAAATGGGAGATTCTTACATAAGTGTCGAGCATATTTTTATGGCATTATTAGATGATTTATCGATACTCAAAAAATTAGGAATAGACCAAAATAAATTTAAGAATGCAATTACGGAGATAAGGGGGAATAAAAAAGTGGAGTCACAAAATCCAGAGGCAACATATGAGGTATTAGAAAAATATTCAAGAAATTTAGTAGAATTAGCCAGACAGGGTAAAATAGATCCCATCATAGGAAGAGACAGTGAAATAAGGAGAGCAATTCAAATTATTTCTAGAAGAACAAAAAATAATCCTATTTTGATAGGAGAACCGGGAGTAGGGAAAACGGCTATTGCTGAAGGTTTAGCTCAACGTATTCTAAATGGGGATGTTCCTGATTCATTAAAAGGTAAACAACTAGTGTCCTTGGACATGGGGGCGTTAATAGCCGGTGCAAAATTTAGAGGTGAATTTGAAGAAAGATTAAAGGGTGTCTTAAAAGAAGTAGAGGAATCTAATGGGAATGTTATATTATTCATAGATGAAATACATACAATAGTCGGAGCCGGAAAAGCTGATGGAGCAATGGATGCTGGAAATATCTTAAAACCAATGTTAGCAAGAGGAGAAGTCAGGGTCATAGGAGCAACTACGATTGATGAATATAGAAAATATATAGAGAAAGATGCTGCATTAGAGAGAAGATTTCAAACAATAATGGTAAATGAACCTACTGTAGAGGATACTATCTCGATAATAAGAGGGCTCAAGGAAAAATTTGAAACTTATCATGGAGTAAGAATATCTGATGCGGCCATAGTATCTTCTGCTACATTGAGTAATAGATATATAACAGATAGAAGATTACCTGATAAAGCAATAGATCTTATCGACGAGGCAGCTTCTATGATAAGGACAGAAATAGATTCTATGCCGGCAGAATTAGATGAATTGACCAGAAAAAGCATGCAATTGGGAATAGAGAGAGAAGCACTTAAAAAAGAATCGGATCAAGGGTCAAAGGAAAGACTCATTATACTTGAAAAAGAATTGGCAGAAATAAATAGTAAAAAAGACCAGTTCAAAGCTACTTGGGAAAATGAAAAGAAAGATATTACCCGGGTAAAGGAATTAAAAAGCCAAATCGAAAATGTGAAATTACAGATTGAACAAGCAGAAAGAGCAATGGATTTGAACAAATTGGCAGAGTTAAAATATGGTAAATTAGCCACTTTGGAAAAAGAATTAAATACCCAACAAGAAAAATTAGATGGTAAATACGGAAATAGTGGGTTATTAAAACAAGAGGTCACATCAGATGAAATAGCAGAAATTGTCTCTAAATGGACGGGTATACCATTGACTAAATTGGGGGAAACAGAAAAAGAAAAGATTTTAAATCTTGAAAAATCTCTAAAAGAAAGGGTAAAGGGTCAAGATGAAGCAGTTACGGCAGTTTCTGATACCATGATACGTTCAAGAGCAGGTCTAAAAGATAAAAATAGACCAATGGGTTCATTTATATTTATGGGACCGACAGGAGTGGGTAAAACTTATTTAGCTAAATCATTGGCTTATAATTTATTTGATAATGAAGACAATGTAATAAGAATAGATATGAGTGAATATATGGAAAAATTTTCCACAACTAGGCTTATAGGAGCACCTCCCGGATATGTAGGGTATGAAGAGGGAGGACAATTGACAGAAGCTATCAGAACGAAACCGTATTCTGTAATATTATTTGACGAAATAGAAAAAGCTCATCCGGATGTATTTAATATTTTACTTCAAGTGTTAGATGATGGAAGATTGACTGATGGACAAGGTAGAGTAGTAGATTTTAAGAATACGCTTATAATAATGACATCGAATATAGGTAGCCCATTGATATTGAATGATCCAAGTCTTTCTGAAAAGACAAAAGATGCAGTAATGGATCAATTACACAAAAATTTTAGACCAGAGTTTTTAAATAGGGTAGATGAAATAATAATATTTAAGGCATTAGATATTGTAGCTATAAAAGATATCGTAAGATTATCATTAAAATCTGTACAAGAAAAATTAAAAGAGAGATATATAGATTTGGAATTTACAGAAGCAGTGGTAGAATTCTTGGCTAAGAATTCTTTTGACCCACAATATGGAGCAAGGCCACTTAGGAGATATATCCAAAAGCAATTGGAAACTGCTTTGGCGAAGAAATTGTTATCTAATGAAATAAGAGAACATAACAAAGTAACGGTGGATTTGGAAAATGGGGTAATTGGGTATAGGGTTAAGTAGGTGTGCCAAGGCACACCTTATTCTTATAATGAGACGTATTATTCTCTATTATCCACTTTATATTATACATTTTATTACTCTCCTGCTTTATTTTTCATCTTTCCTTAATTCTTGGTGGAGTTCCAATCGTTATAGTAAATAATTTCCCATCGTTATTTATTTCAAATTCTTTTTTACTAGAAGAATTATCCCAAGTTGCACTAATAATATGCTTACCATTTGGAATATTTATTATTTTTTCGCTTCCTTTTCCCAAAGAAAAAGGAAACTCATTATCAATATTTATATCAATATAAGCCTCAAATAAACCGGTAACTTCAAATACTTGTATTATTATTTCATTCGGAGTTCTATTAGATGATGCTTTTAATCCTTTTATTGTATCCTTTATTAAAAATACAAAATTCATACCAGCTGCAATAATAAGGACAATACCTGACGGTTTTTGAAATACATCTTTTGAGGAAGATACAGCCAATCCATAACCTCCAAATAAGAAAATTATTCCTATTATGGATCTCATTATTATTTCAATTATTCCAATTCTCCTTATTTTATTTTCCATAATTTTCTCCTTTCGTTAAAATTTAGCCCTATTATTGAGATTAAAATAATAATTGCACTGATGACATGAGGTGCTCTAAATCCCAAAAACATCAAATCTTCTGCTCTGAAAAAGCTTACAAATATCCTTATAATACTATAAATAATAAGATACCACCACCAGAGATATCCAGTTTTTCTATTCTTTTTTTTCTTTAAAATAAACCATATGATTAGAAATCCAATAAAATTTAATACTAATTCATACAACATTGCAGGATGTAAAGGAGTATCCGGAAATTCACTTCCGGCTGAGGATGTGACAGGGAAAGTGACTCCCCATGGTACAAGATTGTTATAATTCATTTTTTCAATTATAGGTAAAGCCATATAATGACTATACCAATTATAAAAAGTTGGTCTTATGCTGAATATAACTTTAAGAGGCGTAAATACAGGTACTCCGTGGATTTCACCGTTCATAAAATTCCCTATTCTTCCAATGGATTGACCGAGTAAAAATGGTGCTGCAGCCATATCTCCAAAAGTTAAAGTCTTAACCTTTTTAATATTGGCATATATGAAAGCTCCTATCATTCCGCCAATAATTCCCCCATGTATAGCAAGTCCTCCATGCCATACTATAAGTATTTCTCTCAAATTTTTGGAATAATATCCCCAATTAAATATAATATAATAAATTCTGGCTCCTAAAACACCGGAAAACATTGCTATAAATGCAAAATTTTCTACTATTGGTAAAGGAAAACCAATCTCTTTTGCATGTGTTTTTGCTACTTTTAATGCTAAAAAAAAGCCTAAGGCGATTGCGACACCATAGAATCTTATATCAAAACCTAATATACTAAACATTACAGGTTGCATTATACCTCCGTAAATCTTCATATGTAATAAATTTTATTATTTATTATACCATAAATTTTGAGTTATATGAGAGTAATATTTTTAATATAAAATTTGTCTTGCAAGATTATTAAAAATTTAATATAATGTAGTGACTGAAATTTGTAATTTATGAATTTAATAAAGTTTAATAAGTTGTTCTCAACTGTATTTTATATAAGAAATTAAAGGAGGATAGGCAAGATGTATAAATTAGTAAAAATAGCAAATGATATATCTTGGATTGGAGTAAATGATTTCGAAAAAGAAAGATTTGAAAATTATATACCGATCCCCAATGGCGTCAGTTATAATTCTTACTACATTGATGATGAAAAGACTTGTATTATAGATACAGTAGATGCCAACACAACCAGTACATTTGTACAAAAACTGAAAGAAATATTAAATGGCAGACAATTGGATTATGTTGTCATAAATCATGTGGAACCGGATCATTCTAATGGATTACATGAAGTGTTAAAATATTATCCGGCTGTAAAGATAATAGGTAACAATAAAAGTTTAGGAATGCTCAAAGCTTTTGACAGTAATTTCCCGGTGGAGAATTTTATCGCCGTAAAAGAAGGAGATGAAATAGATTTAGGAAAACACAAATTGACATTTGCAATGATACCTATGGTACATTGGCCTGAGTCTATGGTTACTTATGATAAAGAAGACAAAATATTATTTTCTAATGATGCTTTCGGTGGATTTGGCGGAGTGTATGGCGGTATCTTTGATGATGAGGTTGACCTGAGTTTTTATAAGAGTGAAATGAGAAAATACTATTCTAATATAATCGGAAAGTTTGGGGCTCAAGTAGTAAATGCAATAAAAAAATTATCTAAACTTGAAATAAAATACATTTGTCCGGCTCATGGAATATTATGGAGAAAAGATATAGGTAAAATAATATCTATATATGAAAGATGGGCAAAATTTGAACCTGAAACTAAAGGAGTCGTAATAATATATGGAAGTATGTATGGAAATACTGCCAAAATGGCTGAAATAATAGGACTGCAACTTAGAGAATGCGGAATTACAGATATAAGGATCTACGATTCTTCAAAGACAGATCCGGCAGATGTTATTAGCAGAATATGGAAATACAAGGGATTAATAATAGGGTCATGTGCTCATAATTTTGCAGTATATCCCAAAATAGTCCCTATCTTGCATAAATTAGAAAATTATGGAATAAAAAATAAATATTTCGGAATCTTTGGAAATATGATGTGGAGTGGCGGTGGAGTAAAGGACTTAAAGGAATTTGCAGCAAAATTACCGGGTCTTGAACTTGTAGCTGAACCGGTAGAGGCTCAGGGAGCCCCTAAAGAAGCAGATATAGAAAAATTAAAACAAATAGCAATAAAAATGGCAGAAAAATTAAATGCAGATAAAATAAGCGACTAAAATAAATAAATTGCTTTCATAGCTCAATTGGATAGAGCATCTGACTTCGGATCAGAAGGTTGGGGGTTCGAGCCCTCCTGGGAGCGCCATTTAAAATCTACAAATAAAATAAAAATATTTTTATTTTATTTGAATTATATACGAAAAGCTCTAGTCTATGTACTAGAGTTTTTTATATAATTTTTTGTATATAAAAAATTATATGAAAGATAAGAATCCTATATTTTTTGAAAGGAACATCATATTTTAAAGGTTTTTATTTTTTGTATTATTTGAAAAAATCTAAAAACACTATAAAATATTTGTTAAAATTTAAAAAAAAGATGACATTATATATATAATATGATATAATATTAAGAAATATATAAATCTCTACTTAAATGTGTGAATTATTTATAAAAATATAATTCTGAATTATTTCTTTCTGAATTATTTCTTCCTAAAATTATTTCTTTCTAAATTATTTTTTCTTTAATGTTTTAGATATTTTTAAATATAAAATTATTGATTTTAAAATTACATGTTTTTAATTTAAAAATCTTTTTGTTGTTGTTGCATTTATTGATTGACACTTTAATTATTATCAAATTTTATTAAATTTACATATATGTAATTCTTTATACATATTAAAAATTTTAAAATTATATATAAAATATTTCAAGGAGGAGAAATGAACAGAAACAATATAAAAAACGAAGTTGAAAAATCGTTAAAACGATTTTTGAAAGACAAAGTAAAAATTACAACAAGTTTATTAGTGGGGTTTCTAATTAGTGGGGGACTTGCTTTCGGTAGTTCAACAAATGATTTAGCATTACAAACTACCGTAACTCAAGAAGATTTATTGAATAAAATAGCAATGGAAAAATCTGAAATACAGGCGTTGATTGATGCCAATGAAGCAAGATTGAGAGCCTTAAATAGAAATGAATTCGAACTTGTCAGAAAGGGAGATTTTTATTCAAAATCAGTATATGAATCCTCACAAGTGCTTTTTCCTATTATTATTGAAAATAGTGGAAAGATGAGAAATAGAACAAATGAACGATTTGAAGAAACATTTGATGCCGCAAAAAAATACTATGCAGGAAATGGCTATAGTCTAGATATAAATGGCGATGTAGCAGGGAAATATCCAATTCCGGGATTGACACCACAAGAGGCGGCGGGTTTATCCTATGATGAACAAATAGCATTACTTTTGAAAAAAGGACAAGGAGTATTACCAAAAATAAATACTCCGGATATAGTATTGATTGACCTAGGAGTAAATATTCAACTTCTTACTCCTGAAATTCCAATTATAAATGTAAATGCAGAGGTAAGTACACCTGAGGTTGACTTCCCTATTTTGACGACACCTACTATTCCAAATGTGGCAGCACCTGTTACACCAACGATACCATCTGCTATTTCTGTTACAGTGGAGACACCGACACCGATAGCAGGAGTAAACGTGGCAGAACCGATAATAACAGAACCACAAATCCCTCAAGAGAGAGACCTTGCAGTGGCAACACCACAAGCACCGGGAGCATTTGATCCACTTATGATAATACCACCTGATCCTCCTAGTACGCCGGTTGTAAATATACCCAATACACCTATTATAGAGATACATGTGGTGTCAAATGGAAATGGATATGAAGTATCTGTTGATAATCCATATGGAAATAATTCAGTAATATCTCATGTAGGTGTAACAGCAGGAGAATTTTATATAAAAAGAAATGATAATTTTACTGTCGGTCCAGGTGACTATTGGGATAATTATTGGGAATATAAATATGATAATTATGATGTAATAAATATAGGGTCTATGACATCTTCCGGAGATATTATTCTAGCGGCTCCATCTAGTGGCACATTCTTTACATTGTCGGGACTTACTACTAGTGGGGTATACAAACTATCCGGTCAGGGTCAAAGAGGATTTATGAGACAATTGGAGCAATTTCCAACATATACAAATGCTAAGTTTGTGATCTCCAGAGCAATTGAAAATAGTAGTATAGAGACAGATGAATTTGTACATATGGATATGCATGGAGGTACATCGGCAGAAAATGTGGCAGATAGACTTACGGAAGCGGCTACAATTTCAGGCAAAAATATAGAAGTATTAGGTGCATGGAATGACATAGTTACAAACCTACAAGCTATATCAAATCAGAGTACATATAGTGTAATGGCAAATAGTGGAAGCATATATTTAGAAGGTGGGAATTTATCACTTAATAATATGTATGACCATACAGGTTCTGGAAAAAATATATTTATGAATACAGGAAATGTAATATTACAACCATATAATGAGGGAGGAACTATATATGGAGGGCAAAATGCAGTATTTGTAGTATCTGCTGATTTGAGTGGAATTCCACATGATATAATGTATAATGGGGAGACAGGAAAGATAGATGTATACACAAAAGATAGTGTGGGATATATTATTGATTCAGGTTATACTAGTAGTTATGGACAGATCAACCTACATGATTATTCAAATCGTGTATGGAATACATGGGACTTGAATCCAACAGGTGGTAGTCCACAGGTATATGATGTGAGTGGATCAAATACGTATTATCCTACATATGATCAATTATTTCAATGGTATTTCAGTAATCCATATGGAATAACTGGATCAAATATTCCGGTATATTCTACTATAAATAGAGGGAATTTTAATCTACATGGATCTGGTAGTGCAGGAATATATATTAAAAATGCCGGTGATAATGGATATATGACCTTTGCAAAAGATACAAGAGGAAGTGTAACACCTATATATGATATAGTAGGAGTAGATTGCAGTGTAAATGGAGGAGTTACTGATTGGGCAACTTATCCGACTTATGGATTTCCAATTGTAGTTCCTGCATATCAACTTTCAAAAACATATTATCCCAATGGATATCCGGATGATTATACAACTGTTGCCGGTGGTGGAAATATAGATATACAATTTGTAAAAGAAGATGGAATAACTCCTGCTCCATTAAAAATATATGGAGATAAAAGTGTTGGGCTGTACTTGGGTGGAACAGCACCTAAAACATACGATGTATATGAATACGATATGTCTACTGGAACCGGAGGTCTAATTGATACATTTACAGCACCCGGTGGAATAGGAAATGTAACAGGAAAGTTATATGTAGATTTGGGAGATAGCCTAGGTTCAGGAAACAAGACATATACTTCAAACCCTGCTAATACACAAGGTAGTCAAATAACAAATGATCCGTTG
>JAITPM010000058.1 GCA_031289425.1 Fusobacteriaceae bacterium | reverse complement strand
ATTTTTATTTTTCCATCTTCATAATAAAATTTTTGTAACCCTTCTAATACTCCATTTTTATAATTTAATTCTGTTTCTATATTTCCATTAAAATAATATATATTGCTTTTTCCTTCTTTTAAACCTTTCTTATAATTTGCTTGTATTTTTAGATTACCATCAATATCAAATTCTTCATGTTTGCCATCTAGCATATCATTTTTATAATTTGCTTGCATTTTTATTTTTCCATCTTCATAATAAAATTTTTGTAACCCTTCTAATACTCCATTTTTATAATTTAATTCTGTTTCTATATTTCCATTAAAATAATATGTATTGCTTTTTCCTTCTTTTAAACCTTTCTTATAATTTGTTTGTATTTTTAGATTGCCATCAATATAAAATTCTTCATATTTGCCATTTAGCATATCATTTTTATAATTTGTTTGTATTTTTAGATTGCCATCGATATAAAATTCTTTATATTCGCCATCTAGCATATCATTATATTCGCCATCTAGCATATCATTTTTATAATTTGCTTGTATTTTTATTTTTCCATTTTCATAATAAAATTTTTGTAACCCAATTTTCAGGCCGTTTATATCATATCCTT
This sequence comes from Fusobacteriaceae bacterium, assembly GCA_031289425.1. GTDB lineage: Bacteria > Fusobacteriota > Fusobacteriia > Fusobacteriales > Fusobacteriaceae > JAISST01. The sequence goes on along the minus strand of JAITPM010000058.1, from coordinate 6,122 downwards.
CTCTTACGAGTTGCCCTTTTGACATTAGCCTTGCTATTTTTATATTACCAGAATGATCAAATTCTTTGTATTCACCATCTAATTCTCCATTTTTATAGTTTGCTTGTATTTTTATATTACCATCATCATAAAATTCTTTGTATTCTCCAACTAGTTCTCCATTTTTATAATTGGCATGTATTCTTATTTTTTTATTTTCATAGTAAAATTTTTGTAAACCTTCATATTTATCATTTTTAAAATTTAATTCTGCTTCTTTTTTTCCATTTGAATAATAAGTTTTGTATATTCCTTCCTTTAGACCATCTATTAAATTTCCTTCTATAATTCTTTTTCCTTTGTCATTATATTCTTTATATTCGCCACTTAATTTATTGTTTAACATGAATCCTACTAATTTTATATTGCCGTTATGATAAAACTCCTTGTATTTTCCGTCTAATTCTCCGTTTTTATAATTTGCTTCTATTTTATTTTTCCCATTATCATAATAACTTATACATAAACCTTCATAGAAATTATTTATTATAATTCCTTTCTTTTCTAATTTTCCATTTTCATAATAAAATTTAAACTTTCTTTTTAAATTCTTGTTAGATACCCGTATCTCTGACTTTATCTTTCCATTTTCATAATATTCTTTCTCTGTTTTATAAGAGAATCGAGAAATCGCAAAATAAGAAAAGATAAATATAATCACTATACATGCTATTTTAACTTTATTATATCTTTTTTGCGGTTTTAAAGTTTCTTTAAAATTATTATGTGGAATATCTTTTGAATTGCGATCAATAACCATTTCATCACAAAAATTATTAAAGCATTTTAAAAATTTTTGATATAAATTTTTTACTACTTCTTGACGTTCTTTCAAATTTTTAGAAGGTTCATGAATTTTTTTGAAATTTTCTACTCTATCTTTGATCTTTTCGTATTGGCTTGAAAAAGTTTCAATATCAATTTTTCCATTTTCAATATCATTTAATTCTTTAGTTTTTATTTCTTTTTTTAATGAATCTAGTTCTTTATTCATATTTTCTCTTTTGAAGTGATCTTGATTAATTTTGATCTCATACTCTTTAAAAATATTATATAGTTTACCAGTAATATCCCAATATTTTTTACTTGGAATATTTTGACCTAATAAAAAATCAATAATATTAGTTTTACAAAAAGTATAGATTTTTTCAATTCTAGAGCTATAAACACATATTCCCTCATAAATTATATCTTCATCATCTAGAATCTCTACAATTTCATCAAGAATGGCCTCAATCTCTTTTTGTGTCTTCAGATCAGCTTTATTTATTACAATATACAACTTACGATTTTTATTCTGCACAGAATCTTTATTTGCTCCAAAGCCGCATTCATTCAAAAATGCTAAATCAGATTTTGGAATTGTACCATTTGTATCTATGCCTATAGTCCATATAAGAAATTGAGCATCTTTTATATATTCTTTTGCTATTTCAAAATCATGCTTTTCTGAATCGGAATTAGGTGGATTATATCCAGGAGTGTCAATCAAACAAATATTGTTGAATAAATTTTCTTTCATGGGACAAGAAACTGTTATGTAGCGAATTATTTTTTTCAAATCAAAAGAAAATTCTTTAAGGAAGTCATGAGTAATAGATTTATACAATTTAAAATCAATATCAAAGATCCCTCCTTTATCATTAATCCCATTCACTTTTTGAGAATTACCTGCAACAACGTAACTTGGAATAGCAGTAACAGGACGAATCCCTTCTGCAAGTTTGATTGTTGAATCAGTTATAAAACTATTTATAAATGATGATTTTCCACTAGAAAATCCACCACCTATTGCACCAAGTGTTTTGCTATGTAATTCTGGAAAGCTGGCTATATTTTGCATAATATACAAAATATAGCGTAAGTTATCAATTGCATTTGCGCTATTTACTACCAATTCATTATTGCAAAATTCTCTAAAATCTTTTTCAATAAGATTTTCGAATTCTTTTACATAAATATTATTGATAGGCTCAGCATTAATGGCTGCGCTCATCAATTTTAATTTAATATCGTTTTCTTCATTTGACATTTCAATCACTCCATTCGTGTGGATAACATATATCTCATTGCTGCATTATGCTCTATACAAAACAAATAAATCATATAACCTCATGATCAATTTATACATACTAATTAAATTTATTACTCATAGCTTTTATACATTGTTCTTTAATTCATTCAAACATTTGTGAAGACGATCAAGTGTTAGTTTTTTAGTTGATATATCTTTCTCAAGTGTTTCAAGTTGTTTACGCAAATCAACAAACATCAACTCTGACATTTTTTCACGTTTTAAAGTTTTTTCCAGTTCTGATATAAAATTATTGGATTGATTTGTGTAGATTTGTCTCAATTTGATTATATATGCATTTACATCTTCAATAAATTTTTCAGCTTCATCTCCACGTAATATTCCAGAATAATTGCTATTAAAGGCATGTGATTTTAAAGAGAAATCTTGTGTTTTTATATTATTAAATACACGGCGCAAACAAGTCGTTAATCTAATAGTATCAATAAGGCTATCATCTTTGACTGCTTCCCTCAATTTATGAGTTATATCTTTTTGAACTTCTTTTTTCCAACTTTTTATTTTTTCAGAAACAGACTTGATTATATTTTGTTCTAATTCGTAAATCAAATTCCCCAAAAGGCTTTTTACACCCCCGGATCGGATAGTGTTAATGTCAACGTTATAGCTTTCAAATCCACCAAATCCTATTATCCGTGCAAACCAAGGCAATACCCCATCTTTTTTTCTTGTTCGTATTTCTGTTATTGTTTGTTCTGAATCACTCACTCCATCTTGGGCTCCCAAAAATAGACTTTCACTATTTTTTAAAATTGTACCTAGAAGCGCTATTTTTAATTCTTCTACACAATCATCAAAAGTACCATCAATCGCTTCTTTACCTCTTGCATAAAGTTCTTCATTTTTCTTTTTATCATCTTCAAGTTTTTTTATGTCAGTACTATCTACTCGTCTAATTTTATCATTAACAGATTTTTGTAATTCAATATTAAAGTTTTTAATATTTGCTTCCTGCTGTGCCAGATACTTTGTTTGTTTTTTTTCTATAATTTTGTCTTTTTCTCTTCTAGCAAATGCTATTTTATTTCTTACATCATCAATGCCGTGTAAGGAATCAAGGCTTGTTTTTGCAATTATATCAGTATCGAAATTATCCGGATAATTATTTCTAAGCAATCCCCAAACATGTTTCATTCCTTCATCCCAGTGGTCTTTATCATTAAATCGTAACCTAAGTGCATGACTCATTGCACTCGTTATCATTATCCGGTTTTCACCGTCTTCAATTAATTGACCAAATTGCGCTGATGTCTCAGGATTACTTTTTTTTAGAGCAATTAAAGTTTCATTTGCATGTTTTGAAAGCTGAGAACGTATATTTTGTATAACTGTACGAAAGTCACCATTGGCTTCATCTTTTTCGCTACCATAAAGTTGATTATCTGCTTGTGATGCTACAAGGTATAATTCGCGTACTCCTTGCTTTGATTGAAGATTGTCCATCAGTGAAGTATCTTCACTTGTAAGAAATTGCCCAGCAGAACTAACAATAAAAACCACATCACATTTTCGCAAGTATTCTATTGTTCTTTCTTCTCGTGATTTTACTGGATCATTAATACCAGGAGTATCAACAACTTGGATATCTTTTAGATCTTCTATAGGTAGATGTATTTCAACACTTTTAGTAAATGGCATAAGCTCTCCTTTTGAACCAACATATTTGCTTAACTCGTTCATAAGCGCTTCGGAATTTTTTGCAATTATATTTTCTCTTGTAGCATTTTTCTCACAAGAAATCATTTCCATAAGTTTTCCAGATTCTTTCATCTTTTTATATTGGTCGAAAGAAGAAAGTTTTGGACTATTTTCCTTTTCTTTCTTTGCTTGTCGTTCAGCTTTGTTCATATCAGGTTTTTCGCCCTTTTTCTTTGCACGATCTTCTACTTCTTGTCGTTTTTGGTCATATATTACTTTCAACTCTTCTTTATATTCATCATGTTCCTTGCGAATTTGCTCAATATCCTTAGCAGAATAAAATTCAACAGTTGCAGAAAACTGATCTCCATAGGTTAAAATTGTAAGAGATGCTGTCATTGGTGTAGCTGCTTTGGGCAAAACTGATTCACCTTCAAAAAACACAGAATTAAGTAAAGATGATTTTCCAGCCTTTACTTTTCCTATTATACCTATATTAAGTAAACGATCTTTTTCAAAAATTTTTTTTAGTTCCGATTGCAACTCTTCAATTGAAACGATACCGCATTCTGTTCGTCTATCTTCAGCTTCAGTTTTTATTACATCCGTATATTTTGTAGCTATTCCTTCAATTTCAGACAATTTTTTTATCAATTTTTCTTTCATTATTTCCTCCAATTTAACACTTGGTTGGTAAGTTTTTGTACTTCCGTTCGTAAATTTTCAAGATTTTTTCGATTTGTTTCATTCTCAGCTACACTTACTTTTTTTGTTTCAATAGATTTTTCAATTTCGCTGCGTTGCTCTTTTATTCTTTCTACATATTGAACCCGTACTTGTTCAATCATCATACGAACTTGTTCATTAAGCTGAGTAGGAAGTTCCACTCGGATTTTTGATTTTATTTTTGGAAAAATTTCTCCTTGCAGTTTTATACGTATAGCTTGATATTGTTGACTTTGCTTATTTTCACCACCAAAAATTGATTTAACTATTTTTATAAGTTCTGGTCCTAAAATGATTATAGCTTCCATAATTGGATTTATTATACTGCTTATTGCAGCAATAATACCAGTGATCATTTTATATTCGACATTGAATTGTTGATCTAGATCACCTATTTGGTGTTTTGTAAATGCAGCATGTAGCTTTTCAGTTAATCCTTTAATGTAGTTTGAATCAATTTCAAGATCTTTCATCACTTTATCAAGCCCTTGCAAAGATTCCGAAAAATCCATTATAATATGTTGATTTACATCACCAAGCTTTCTTTTTACAGATGATATTAATGCAGTACGTGCAATTTCATTAATTCTTCGATTAGTTTCATCTAGATTTCCAACAATAACAACATTCACTAATTCATCAGTAGCATTTTCCAATGCTCGCCCGACGTCACTCACAATATCATTAATCATACCGCCCGAATAACGATTTTTCATATTTCCTATTTCTGAATCTGCTTGTTTTTCTAGGTTTCCAATACTATCATTCATTTCTTTGACTGTATAATTGATCTCGTCAATACTTTTTTGTGAGGCTCTAATTTGCAAATTGAACCCTTCAATGACTGACTGACAAATATTAGAAAGGCTATCACTGTACATATTAAAGAAAATTTTGTCCTCATCTATTTTTTTTAAACAATTTGTTACTTCTATTGCTGAGCTACTATTTAATGGAATAATAGGAATATCAATGTCAAGATTATCATAAAGTGTTGTATGATAATAACTCACCAATTCATCTATTTCAGCTTTATTTCGCAGATCAGCTTTAGTCAAGAAAAAGGAAAAACTACGCCCAAAATCATCTATTTCTTGCAAACGTCTCAATAGAGATTTTGAAACAGTCCCTTCTTCCACACTTGATAGCACGATATAATGGCATCCGCGATTCATATAGGCCTTAATAGCCTTATTGTGAAGATCAAGAGGTGAATCAAAGCCTGGCATATCTACTAATACTAATGGCTCAATCTCTTTTAACTGTGGATTATTAAGATAAACCTTTGCATAAACATATTTTTCTGCATCTTTAGTTAGGCTTGGCATTTCATCAACTTTATAACGAATTATAGAGTCATCATTTTTAATAGCCTCTACAAACTCTTCAGGTGCATAATGCAATTCTGCTGCCAAAGATGTCTCAGGCGTTATTGCTACTGGCAAAACTTTATTTCCTAGTAAGCTGTTGATAAGACTTGATTTGCCAGAACTGAATAAGCCGACAACTGGTACAACCAATTCTTGCTCTTGTGCGCTGGCTGCTAAATTTTTGAGACTATCGCAAACACCTTCGGCGATATTACCTTCCTTGGCTTTCACAAGAACCTTTTTACAAATATCAA
>JAITPM010000045.1 GCA_031289425.1 Fusobacteriaceae bacterium | reverse complement strand
CGATAAAATTTCCTACACGAAAAAAAGTAAAGGCAATGAAAGATGAAGATGCTAGGATAGAGACAGTAAATATATGGACAGATGTATTAGGGGTAATCTTACCAGGAATTGGATTAGCGGGCTCTTTAGTTAATAGTGGAATAAAAGCATCTTATTTTTATCTAGTATTTACATATTATGCACCATTTAGTATTACTGCCGTTCAACAAATACCTAATATTGTAGATTCAGGAGACAAAGCTGAAGAAGTCAAGGAGGCAATTAATAAAAATGCAATAGTAGCAATGTTAAAGAAAGATCTAAAAGCACTTACCTATAATATTGGTTTGTCAGTAAAAGAAGATGAATTTGGAGTAATTATTTTGAAGAAGAATGACGAAGAAAAATATGTTATATCTTTTAAAAATTCATCACTTAAAGGAAAAGTTAAAAAAAGTATAGATCTAGACTCCTTTAATCACGAAATCTCTATGGTAGATATTTTATATAGATATATATTACCAAATTTGAAAATAAAGGATAAATCAATTTCTGATGCTAGCGATATAACAATTACAGGTTTTAATATAGGAGCAGAAATAGCTGAAGTATTTTCATTTTATAGTTACTTATTTGATAAGAAATATAAATGTAAAGTTTTTAAAACAACTAACAATAGTGCATATCAAAAAATGAAATATATTAGTGAATACGAATTAGCAAATTTGTATTCTATAAATACTGAACCATTTCTTTATAAATTATCAAAAAGTATTGAAAGTTCTTCGGAAATGGGCTCATTATCATTGGCTACGTTAGCATCTTTTATTCCTAGTGTATCTACTTTGTTAACATGGATTATGATTTTTTTACCAAAAATTCTATCATATGTATATAATGAAATCAAGAAAAATTATATAAATAGGATAATTAAAATATTATTAGATAATAAAATACTAACAAAAATAAGTACAAATGATGGTATAACTTATTATTCTATTACAAAAAATATTTATAATAATTTTCAAAAGGGCATAACTAAAATGCACTTCGATACTGGAGGAACTGGTACTTATTCTTATGCGTTACGTTTGTTGGCTTCTTCAACTTCAAAGGAAATTAGTGTCAATCTTTCAGAAGTGATTTCCTACTATATAGATAATTGCTTTTTTGGTGTATCTAGTGATTTTATAAGCGTTGGAAATGAAGAATATGAGTCAAAGATAACTTCTACGAGCCATTATGAAGAAAATCCTATAAAAAAAGCAAATGAAAGTGGATATAATGTAGTTGTAATTGAAGGAATAAAAACATTTTTTTATTCTAAATATATTTTAAAAAAAGAACAAAGTGGTATTTATTCTCTAAAAAAAGAGCAAAAAATTGGAAAATATATTACAACAAGATCCGAAAGCAGTGAACCATTAAAAATAGATGGTGTTGAATTACCAAATATCAAATACGGAAAATCTAGTTATGTTGAATCTGATTTTGTACCAATGATTAATACTTCCTTTATATTAGAAGAAAGATTAAAAAAAGTATATGAGTTTAACCAAACTTTAAATAAAAATGGTCTAATGAAGGATTATGTTTTGTATTCATATGAATATAAATATGAGGCTGAAGATAAAAAAGATAATGAAGAAAAGAATAAAAAAAATATAGAACAATTCAAGAAGGGCTCTTCTTATATATATAGACAATCCGATATGCACATACATATGTATAAATTACCAGTATCTTTTATAACAAAATCTATACCTATTAACACAGAATTTATATTTTGGCCATATATAGGAAACCAAGGAGCTATTGAATTAAGGAATTTTATATCTAGTGAAAATACTATTAATCTAAATTATGCTATAAGTCTATTTAAGAGTGTCGTAGAGGAATATAATCACACATTTATACCTGAAAAAGAGCACAATTTCTATACAGCTATTGAAAAAGGAGAAGATTCTATAAAATTCTACGAGAAATATCTTTCTAATCCGGGTTCAAAAAATATTTCACCTGGTACCAAAAAAGATGCATTTGATACATTATTATACATGTTTGATCAATATATAAAGAATCTTGCCAACTACAATTTTGAAAGTCAAACAAAAGGAGAAAAAATTCTATCATTTTATTTTTTAAATGAGGCATTTAATTATGTATTAGGAAACGAAAGTAAAATTTTAGGTTTTTTTAAAAGAAGAGAAGATGTGACATCAGATATGCATAATAATATAATATTTGGATTTTCTAAATCTGATTATACATATAATGAAAAACCAATACAATACGTATATAATCCAAAGGATCACATATATAGGAATTTACTTATACTCAATTATAAAAAAGGTGATGATAAAGAGATAGAAAAAAAAGAAGCTAATAAAACACCAATTACTAGCGGAATAAAACTAATCTGTACTAATTCTGCAGGAACTACATCAGAATTTATAGCTACAAATGCGACTGGAGCCACGAAAGATGGTAAAACTTATGGAGTAGAAACAGATAGATCTGTGGGAGAAAATATAAAATCTTTTGGAAAATGTAAAATAGCAAATAATGGAACATGTTCTCCTGTAATATCTGGGCAATGGACAAATACTGGAAATACCAAGATAACAATTGATAATCAAAAAATGATTACAACAGAAAGTACTATAATGTGTGCAAGAGCTGATGGTGTAACAGGCACAATATCAATAGTTGAAGATCAAAATACCAATGCTCAAACTGCGGACAATGGAATGAAATTAAGTGGCGACTATTAAAATATTTATATTTTTATATATAAAAATGTTGGAGGTTCCACTATGTATTGGAAAGATGAGGAAGATAGAGTAAAAATAGAATGTGAAAAACAAAAAGCAGCAAGAGAGAAGAAAAAACACCCTCATTTGAAAGAAGCGAAGATAATAGCGTATCTAGATGAGCCTGTTATTCAAAGAAGAGATTTCATTGGAGTTGTTTATAAAAATAATACAAATTTGGGTAATATCAATGTCGATAAAAAGAAAAAAGAAGAAGAACCAGAAGAATATTATGTAATAAGGAATGGAATTTTTGTAAAAGTAAGTGATTTAAAAAAAGATAAATAGATAATGGATTTTACACTAAAGATAATTGAAAATTAATAAAAAATTTAGGGGGTAGATTAAAAATGAGTGAAAATTTGAAAGTTTTTGGAAATTATTCTGCAGAAAATTTAATTATTGTTTACAATAAAAATAAAATCTTTCCAAAAAATTATACAATTGAGAATTTTGAAATGACATTTTCTGAAAATGTTCATACGCTTTTAAAAATGAGTATAATGGTAAAAGAAGATAGTTTTAATGAATGGGCTTTTGTCATAAATGAAAGATCATATATGGACAAAAATGACAGTAGTCTCGTATTAGTATTTGATGGAAACAGCCATTTTTCTGGAATTATTAAAAACATTACCAGAGGAGAATACAATGATAGAGGTTATTTGGTAGAATTAGTAGTAGAATCAAAAAGTATCATAATGGATAGAACTAGGTATGTAGCGGTATATCAAAATCCTAATTTGACCTATTTTGATATTATTAAAGATATAACTGATGAATATACAGATAAAGTGCATATATTAGGTATCACTAATTCAAAAGAAAACTCTACAAGTCATAATGAATTAAATACCAGAATATCTAATGGTCTTCTGGTACAATATAATGAGACAGACTGGGAATTTATAAGTAGAATACTGTCTCATCTTGGATTGGCGTTATATAATCATGAAAATGGGAGTGTCCTCATCGGATTCCATAAACAAATAATGAGCACTGATATCGACCCTATACAAACCAATAGATATGAAACTATGGAAAAAATGGGAGTACAGCTATTAAGAAGTAAAAAATTAGATGGCCCATATTTACATATGGGTGGAAATAAATTATATCTCAACGGAAACCTACTCGGTTATGTAGCACAAGGAAAGATAATATGCCGTGAGGACAAATTTTTTGGAGAATATATTTTGAGAGATTATGAGTATATCCATCCTTTGATTTATAATGAAAAAATAAAAGGAGCTACATTAGAAGGCAAAGTCAAACGTACGCCTTATTCCACTCAAAACAAAATAGGAGCAGCCGCAATGACGATAGATTTCATAGATGGAGTAAAATTAAAAGCTGGATATTTACAAGAAAATAATCAAGTATACAAAGTAACCTATAGAAATGATATGGTAATATCTAATCATAAATTAGAACGATATCAATTCCCTTATGTGACACCATATTCCAAAACAAAAACTGGGCTTTTCTGCGCCCCTGAAATAGGAGATAATGTATTGGTATATTTTTCTTCAAACATAGAGGCTGATGCCTTTGTAATAGGAGCAGCTAAAAATGAGAGAAGTCTCAGATTCACAAACCCATTTGAACGAAATTATGTTACAACACAAGATGAAAGGACGTTATTTGGAAAATTAGATAGTGACCTATCTGAAGAAAATAATACAAAGGACATGCTCGAAAGTGTAGAAGCTTGTACAGAAAAATTATTTAATTTTTCTGTAGCATCCGATAAACTTGGAATATATTTAAAAGATACTATCTATGAGGAAACTAAACAAAAAAGTGTACTTACTCACGAAAATTGTTCGATCGTAAGTAAAAACTCGTATAATTTGAACTCAGAGGAAATCAGCGTAACAGCTAATTCTAATTATGAAGAAAAAGCCGATAAGAAGAGTGAGAATATAGACTCAAAAACCGGAATATATAATTCCAAAGAAGAGAGTGCCAATAGTATATCAACAATAACGAACAACCATAGTGTAAAAATAAGATAGTCATATTGGGAGATGGTTAAAAATGATAGAATTCACAAAAGAAAGAATATTAAAAAAATATAGAGCAACATTAGCAGAAGAAATCAATGGATATAATAGACCAAGTCTAAAAAGTAATAATTCTATTAATTTCGAAATAGAATATTACGAAAATAAGATAACATTGTTTATGAATTATCTAGAAAATGAAGAAGTATATGGATATGAAAAAATATTAGAAGATGCTAACAAAGCTTTTGATGTAATCGAATATAGCTTGGATAATAATGGAGAAATAGATGCCATACTAAATCAGAGTGAAATAATATCAAAATGGAATATCATAAGGAAAAAAATATTAGTAGAAACGAAAGATAAAATGGCAATAAATACATTATTTGGTCTAAGTGGTCGAATAGAAAATGAAGCTGCACTACTTGATATTTTAAAAAGATTTTTTGTTATACCGTATTTATTTATCGGAATACATAATTTTAAATTTTCAAAATATAGCTCGTGTCGAAAAGAAGGATACCTTTATAATGTATTTCCCTTTGAGGACATACCGGTAATTTATGAGATAAATGAAGAAAATGAAAATAATTCAAATAATGAGAAAAAGATTCGACTTGTAGGAAAGGTGGATCCTTGCTTTGATAGATTTGCATATATAGATAAATTAAAAGATGAATATAGAGATAATTTGCCATCATTGAACAATTCGGCAAATCTCTCTATGGCGATTGACGGTTCTCATATATATAATAATGATAATACTTTAAATGAAATGTACTATCATGCAAAAGTAGAAATATCCAGCTTATTAAAGTATTCTTCAAAATATGAGATATTATCAAGAGATGATGAAAATGACGAGATTTGATATATTTTCAAAAGCTACATATCACATTGATAATATGATTGAAAAAAACTACCGAATTGCTGACAAGTCAAATATGAAAGATGATGGAAACATATTTGATGAAGCAATACTTTCCATTTCTAAAAAGAGAAATTTTTTATCATATTCCATAGTAGAAGCAATAAGAAGGAGCGGAAAGTTAAAGAATTTTACTAACAAAGAATTAACTGAAGAAAGAAACCTTTTAGATAATGAAATCATGGAAAAACTTTCTCCTTTTTCTGTTTTTAGAAATATAAGGTGAAAATAAAATTTTATTAAACTTATTTATAGTTTTCAAATAAAAGTGGGTATCTTAGAAAATAATTCTAGGATGCCCTTATTTATGAATACTCAAGGTAAAATTTAATTTTTTATTTAACCCATATGATTTATTTAACACGAAAATTTTAGAAGTATAGACATTTGGCATAATTTGTGATATTATAAAAAAGGAATTCTAAATAATAATATAATTCAATTTAAATTTATAAATTAACGAAACTCCGGACTAAACCTAGAAATAAATAATAATACAACAAACAATAGATTGGAGGATCTATGTTAAAAGATAAATATAATTTAACAAGGGAACAAGTAATATAATTGCCAATGCAATCCTAATAAAAGGTGGAAATGGTATAATTACAATACCTGAAAAACTTATAGATGAATTTAATATAAAATTATCAGAATTTTATGTATCAAACAAAGAAGACATTATAAAAGAATTTTTATATGAAAAATGTATAAAAGGCCTGACGATAGATAAAGAAATGGAAATGAAAAATAAAAATGCACGAATTACGACAAAAGATAATGATAATGAATGCGAAAAATAAGTTAGACTTATGATGTACTCAAATTTATGATAATATAGATAAAAAATTTAAATTAATATTACAACTTTGTTTAGATATATAAAAATCTTATATCAAGTCTGGTGAAAAATATGCAAAATATAATTTTAAATCTTGAATATGAGCAACTACTCAATGAAATAAAAACATTGAAAGATGAAATAGTAAATTTATTTCAAGAAAAAGATTTTTTAATACATCATACCTGCAAATTAATAAATGTTGAGTATATAAAAAAAATTGGTTTTTTAGAGTACGAAGCTTATAAATATCAATGCAATATGTTGCGTTTAAAAAGAAAATTAACACTAATTCAAACTAAAATAAACCGACAAGAACCAATAGATGAATGCGAAATGGAAGCACAGCTGGATATAGAATATTCAGAATACATAAAAAAAATGGAAAAAATGGCAACAAATGTACAAGATTCTCTAAAAATGAAGGAATCCTCCTTATCAGAAAAAGAAGCAATGGAAATAAAAAATATATACAGGTCTTTGGTCAAAAAATTGCATCCCGATTTAAATCCTAATAGAACTCCTAAAGAAACCGAACTATTTTCATTAACTGTAAATGCCTATGAAAATGGAGACCTTAATACCTTAAGAATAATTGAAGTACTTGCATCCAATATTAAGGAACTGAGCGACAAAGATATGATAAAAAGCTTTAAATCATGTTTAGGTCTAGACGAAGATGACAATATCAATGAGATGGAAATACTCAAAATAACTAAAAAAAATTATCAAAACAAAAAAGATAATCTAGTGAATGATATTATTGCTATAAAGGCGGATTTCCCCTATAATCAGATAGATTTTCTAAGTGACGAATATGAAGTAGAGAAAAAGCAATCTCAGATAAATGCAAATATTTCAGAATATAAATCAACTATAATAAAATTGGAAAAATACATATTTGAACTTTTAAATAATATTAAATATAATTAATTGCAAAATATTAAAACTTATAAAAATGCAATATAGAGGTGTATAATGTCAGACCTTATTAAAACAGATATGACTAATATTATAAGCATAATTAATAGTAAAAATTCAATTGATTTAACAAAACCTTTTTCTCAGGAAATTTTTTTGCTCAGCGTATATATAGCCGGTACAACACACATTAAAAATCTTACTGATTTAGAAAAAAATATAACGAAAGGAAATAAAATTAATTTTTATAGAGAGCCCGAAAATATCTTTGACCCACGAGCTATCGTTGTAAAGGATGGTGATGGAAATAAACTTGGATATATACCAAAGGATAAAAATGATATATTAGCAAGGCTTATGGATGCTGGAAAATTATTGTATGGTATTGTAAAGGAAAAAAATAAAGTTGGAAAATGGACTAAAATACAAGTTGAAATATTTTTAAGCGATTAAATTATATGACAGGAGATTATAATATGAATAAAATACAAGATATAGCTTTCAATTACATCAATTCCAAAAAACAAGAAATGATTACCCTATGGGAACAATTGGTCAATATGGAAAGCGGGACAATGAACAAAGAAAATGTAGATAAAGTTGCCCTGTTCCTAAAAAATTTTGCTGAATCTATGGGTGCTAAAGCTAAGATTACAGAATTCTCTCAAGCGGGAAATGCTCTGGTGGTCGAAATAGGTGAACCTACAAATAAGCCTCATGTGTGTTTTGTGGGACACTATGATACCGTTTTCCCTTATGGGACTGTTGCTAAGAGACCATTCAAAATAGAAAATGGCAAGGCCTATGGCCCCGGAGTTTTGGATATGAAAGCCGGGATTGTAATACAGCTGTATGTTGCCAAAGCCTTGATGGAAGCCGGGTATAATCTTAGACAAATAAAGATTATATTAGCTGGTGATGAAGAATCCGGTCATCACAACTCAGAGATGCCGAAGGTATTTGAAAAACAATGCCAAGGAGCAATTGCAGCTATCAATTTTGAAACAGGAGATGTCAGTAATGCTCTGGTAATAGGACGTAAGGGAACTGCTGCCTACAATTTTTTCGTAAAGGGAATAGCTGTACATGCCGGTCGTGATCCTGAAAAAGGAGCAAGTGCTATTTTAGAAATTGCTCACAAAATTATTGATATACAAGAATTAAATGATTATAAGAGTGGCATAACTTATAATGTAGGAAAAATAAAGGGAGGAGTGACTAGAAATGCCGTTCCGGATGAAGCTGAAATAGAGATAGACATACGAGTAATGGATGAAACTCAGTTTGATGAGGTAGAAAATAAAATTTCCAAAATCGCAGCTAAGACCTATGTCAAAGGAACAACTACAAAATATATAAGAACCATTGGCATTGCTCCAATGAAACTTATCAAAGAAAACGAACGCTTGTTCGAATTAGTAAGCCGTGTCTCTGAAAAATTAGGATTTGCGAAACCTCATTCTATAATTTCTGGGGGAGGGTCTGATTCAGCTTATTCGACAAAGGTTGGAGTCCCTACGATTGATCAAATGGGTGTAAAAGGCGAATGGAATCATTCTGATCGTGAGTATGCCGTAGTTGATACCCTTTTTGAGAGAGCAAAATTGGCAATAGCTTGTGTATTGGAATTGGAAAATTTCTAATTCTATTTGTATATATGTTAATTACATGATAAAATATATTGCTTTATATCTTTAATGTTGTATTAGAGATACTAATTTTACAAAATTTGTATTGAAAGAGTGTTATGTTATGATAAAAGATGGAATAAAATTTGGTATACTCGTTCATTTGTCTATTGAACCTATATGCCTTATGGTTTTTAAAACTGCGAATTCACGCGGACTTTTTATGGGATTGGTTCTGGCTGCATCAGAAACTATTGTTGACTCATTTTATATATTGTTAGCTGTATACAGTACTGCTATTATTTTAAAAAATGAGAAAACAAGAAAAGTAGTAAAAGTTTTGGGATTTTTAATACTAATATTTTTTGGAATAAATACTTTGTTGGAAGGTTTTGAATCACCAATTTTACCGGAACTTTCTCTATTTGATACAAGCTTTACAAACAATATTTTCCTACAAGGTATCTTGCTAGCTGCCTCTAATCCTTTTGAAATATTGTTCTGGGGCAGTATTTTTTCCGTGAAATCTATTGGAAATAATCTGAATAAAGTTCAAATCACCCAATTTGCTCTGGGGTGTATTATCTCAACTTTTGTTTTTCTGGCTTCTATAGCTGTAATGGGAAGTTTGTTTAATGTATTTTTGCCCGAGGTGGCTACAAAGATTTTGAATATAATAATAGGAATTGCTCTTGTAATATTCGGTATTCGAATGATTGTTATAAAATCTTAAATTATAAATATATTATTTAGATAATTGTGAAATTTATGATGTATCAAGGGCGCAATCATAGACCCATACAAAAGAATAAAATACAAAATTTGACTATTTAAAGGAGGAAATCTTGCTTAAAACTATATTTTCTAAAATAAGTAAAATTTATGTTTTCGTATTTCTTGCTTTTTTTGCATTAACTTTGGCAAAAGCTGCTGATTATCAAATATTTAGTCTATATGTAAAATGTATCGTGAATAGAGATGGTTCCCTTACAATGAGAGAAGAGATTTTGTATAACGCTCGGGAATTGAATGGAATTTTTCATGATATTGATTACAAAGGATATGGTCAAATTAAAATAAACAATGTATACGTAGAAATAGATAAATATAACTCAAGTGAAAATGTCGGAACTCCGTATACGGACGAATATGGATCTCAGTATATAGAAGCTAAAAGATCGAATAGTACCTATTTTGGTAATTATTCAGTAACTGATAATGATGGAGTCTATTCTATAAAATTATATGCTCAAACATACAACAAGATGAGAAAATTCATCTTTACTTATACCCTTCCCTACGGTGTGACTATATACAACGACGTAGCTCAGCTAAATAGAAAATTTGTGGGAACAGAGTTTGATGATATAAATAACGTAATTGTACATGTCAGATTCCCTCAGGAGATAAAAGAAGGTGACCTTCTTGCATTTGCTCACGGCCCATTAACAGGAGAAGTGGACATTCTAAACAATCAGGAAGTATTATTTAAATTAAATAGATATTCTACTCGAGATTTTGTAGAAGGAAATATTATTTTCCCCAGAAATATAATAGATAATAATTATAATGGCCCCAAATATAATTATGATAATTTGAAAAATATACTTGCCAGCGAGAAAAAAATGGCTAATGCCGCTAATCGTGAAAGATTTATAGCCCTAATATTGGTAATTTTCTTCGTTTTGGGAGCAATATCTTGGTTAATATTACTAATTTTGACAATAATAATGGGAAGTAAAAAAAATAAACCTACTTTTGCAGTTCCTAAATATCTTAGAGAGCTTCCTGATAATCATACTCCAGCTGTGGCAGGAACTATAATGGAAAAACACATGTATCCGGATAATACCCAATTATTGGCAACTATACTGGATTTAGTAAGAAAAAAATATCTAAAAATGGAAATAGTTTCCAAAGATCCACCTAATACTCTTCTAATAAAAATTGATGGGACAGACGAGAGTAAGCTAAAAGATTATGAAAAGTACGTATTGGATTGGTATATTGATAAACTTGGGGATGGCAAACAAATAATGCTTGAAAATATCGGCTCAAATTTTAAAAAACTCGATTATTCTGCTCAATTTGAATATAATTATAAAAAATGGCAAAACTTGGTTTTAAGCGATATGACTCAGTTAAAATTAACCTATGAAAAATATAAGCCCTATATAAAAAAATTAATCTTCCGATTTGGAATTGGTTACATTATATTAGGTTTTGGTATTCCTAGCATCTTTATAAAACGTTTAGGAAATGAAGGTATATTTTTTACTTCATATATAATTTTAGGTGCCTTAATGTTATTTTCATCCAAAGCAAAATTGCGGGAATCTCAAGAAAGGATTGATGCTCATGAGAAATGGAATGCTTTTAAACGATTTATAAAAGATTTTAGTAGGTTGGAAGACGGACAATTGGAATCTATCTATCTGTGGGAACATTATTTTGTTTATGCCGTGGCACTGGGGATATCAGAAAACTTTGCGAAACAGTTTGAGAAATTGATGAAGAAATTACCTGATGTAGAATATGAAAAGATTATGAACAATTATCCGATACTTAGAAATATTACCCGTTATGGATATGAGAATTCATTTTTTGACTCTTTCAGAAGGTCAACCAACATCAATCATGCTTCAAATATCGTTGTCGAAGAGGGAAGAAAAAGAACTATCTTCACATCCAGATCTTCTTCGGATTGGGGTGGAGGCGGAGGTTTCAGCGGTGGTTCATCCGGTGGTGGCGGAGGCCGTGGCGGTGGTCGTGGATTCTAATTCTAAATCGAATAAAGAAAAAAACTATTAAAAGCTATATAAATAATTATATAAAATTAATTATACAATATAAGTACTTAATAAATCAGAGGGGGATTCACAAATGAAAGAAATAAAAACAGTATCATTAATTGGTTTGGGGGCAATAGGTAGTTATTTTGCATGGAATTTGGGACCGGTATTAGGAGATAATTTTAGGATAATAGCCGGTGGAGAAAGAAAAAAAAGATTAGAAAAAGATGGAATCATAATAAACGGAGAACAATATTATTTTAATATAGTTGATCCCGAGGAAAAAGTAGAACCTGCAGA
This sequence comes from Fusobacteriaceae bacterium, assembly GCA_031289425.1. Taxonomy (GTDB): domain Bacteria; phylum Fusobacteriota; class Fusobacteriia; order Fusobacteriales; family Fusobacteriaceae; genus JAISST01. The sequence goes on along the minus strand of JAITPM010000045.1, from coordinate 8,428 downwards.
CTTGGTAATCGTAATTACAAAATTTAACGCTCTTGATACTGCAGCAAAAGACATCAGGAACCACGTTGGAAAAGATACACTTATTATGGCGCCATTAAATGGAGTAGAAAGCGAAGAGATATTAGCTAGGACATATGGGTTTGATAATATAATCTATTCCGTAACAAGGGTAAGCGTGCTTATGGATGGAAATAAAACGACTTTCAATCCAAACTTGGCCAGAATAGAATATGGTGAAAAGACAAATGAGGTAATCTCAGAAAGGGTTCAACGAATAAATGATTTATTTGATAAAACACATATAAATTCTCTGATACAACCCGATATGGTATACGCTATGTGGCATAAATATATGTGTAACCTAGCTGAAAATCAAGGTTCTGCTCTATTGGGAGTTCCTTTTGGAGCTTGGAATGGTAAAAGCGAACATGCCACTGCACTACGTGAAATGATTATGTGGGAAGTAATAGAAGTTGCCAAGAAAAAAGGAATTATTTTTACAGAAGCTGATGTAAAAAAGCAAGGTCATATATTGACAAAAGTAGCTTATAATAATAAATCCTCTACATTACAAGACCTTGAGGCTAAAAGAAAAACAGAAATAGATATGTTATCAGGTACATTCATAAGGATAGCGAAAGAAGTAGGTGTCCCGGCTCCCATCAATGAATTTTTATATCATTCAATAAAAGTATTAGAAGAAAAAAATGAAGGAAAAATATAATTAAAAAATTTGATTAAAGATTATATAAATTATCATAGTAGGGGTGTATGCTTTTTACACCCCTATTATGCTTGTATGTCATTCTCCCCAAAAATCATTATTATTTAATTGTTTTGTTTCTAAAAAAATTCAATCATACTCATCTATACTATAGCCAATGCTTGTTCCAAATCTTCTATGATATCATCTATATGTTCTATTCCTACAGATAATCTTACTGTACCTGGTAATATACCTTGGTCGAACAATTCTTCTTCTGATAGTTGACTATGCGTTGTGCTAGCCGGATGAATGACCAATGACTTTGCATCTCCGACATTTGCCAACAATGAGAATAATTTTAGAGATTCTATAAACTTTATTCCTGCCTCTTTACCACCTTTTAATTCAAATGTAAATATAGAGCCGGCACCTTTAGGGAAATATTTTTCTCTTAGTGCCTTATAAGGGCTAGAATCTAGACCAGGATAATGGATAGCAGATACTTTTGGATGTTTTTCCAAGTATTTTGCTACTTTTATAGCATTTTCTACATGACGCTCCAATCTAAGTGATAAAGTCTCGATTCCTTGTAAGAACAAAAATGAATTAAATGGAGATGCTATAGCGCCCGTATCACGGAGCAATTTTACTCTAGCCTTTAAGATAAAAGCCGGTTCCCCCAAATCAGCATATACCAATCCGTGATATCCTGGATCAGGTGTGTTGAATGATTTGGCAAAACGAGGGTTATCTTTCCATTTAAACTTTCCTGAATCTACCAAAAGTCCACCTATTGATGTACCGTGACCACCTATAAATTTTGTTGCCGAATGCACAATAATATCTATACCGTAATCAAAAGGTCTAAATAAAAATGGAGAAAAAGTATTATCTATAATAACTGGAATACCATTATCATGCGATATTTTAACTATTTTTTCAAAATCTAATATATCTGCATTGGGATTTCCAATACTCTCTATAAAAATTGCCTTTGTCTTATCAGTTATTAATGCTTGGACTTCATCCAATTTTCCAGGGTCGAAAAATTTTGCTGTTATACCAAAATCATTTATCGTATTTGCAAATAAATTATATGTCCCACCATAAATATTTTTAGATGATAATATTTCATCACCAGATTGAGCAACTGTCAATACTGCATAAGTAACGGCCGCACTTCCGGATGATAATGAAAGAGCCCCTACTCCACCCTCCAGTGCACTTATTCTTTTTTCCAATACATCATTTGTCGGATTGCCTATCCTAGTATATATAAACCCAAGTTCCTTTAGCCCAAATAGATTTGCTGCATGTGTAGTATTATTAAATACATAAGATGAAGTTTGATAAATAGGTACTGCCCTTGCTGTTGTTGCTGGATCCACCACTTGACCTGCATGTAATTGTAGAGTTTCAAATTTGTAATTTGCCATTTTTTTACATCTCCTTTTTATTTTTTATTTTGCCAAGAGGCTCATCCTTCTTAGCAATGATATTTTGTATCTATAAAATTCATTACCAAATAACATTCATTATAAATCAATTCATTACCCACTTATTTTTTGATTTTTTTAGCCTGATTAGGCATCTAGTCGACATAATAGTCATTGATCCCTCCTTATTTTTGATAGTATTTTATATATAAATCATTAATAAGCTAATAAAAAAAATACTTTAGAAATCTCCAAAGTATTTTCGTATCGTTATTATTAATAAACTTAAACAAGCAATCCCAAGATGTATATCCAATTGATATTTCAGTTTATAAAACACTTTTTCATTTCTATTTTTCTATTTGTATGCGAAAATATGCACATCATCATGCACATACACATTCTACACATCATCATAGAAATAGAACTAAAAAAAGTTTTTAACATTGAATTACTCCTTAATATTTTAAAAAGATTTTTTAAAATTATATTGATGTAACTTTATAACAAATTCAGACATAAGTCAAATATAAAAAATGAATCCACAATATATATTTCATATATAGTTATTAAAAGGCAAAATTTTATTTTATTCATTTTATAAGATTTTATAAAAATAAGTTTTTTATTTTTTATTCTTAATTTTTTATCCTATTTTTTATCTTATTTTTTAACATAATTTTTATCCTAATTTTAAGTTTAATTTTCTTTATTAATTCTCCTTTAAACTATCCATATTACTGCATTTACTCATGATTTATTCTATCGTTTTTTCTCCCGGTTTTTCTCCCGGTTATTCTATCACTTTTTCTACCATTTTTTCTATTGTTTTATAACTCTATTTTTAAAAATAAACATATTATTTCCCAATCTAAATATAAAAAAAGCTCACTAATTTTTTGACATTATCTTTCATATATTGATATAATACAATAAAATAGGGCTATAAATCAAATATATAAAATATATTATTATCATTTATATAATATATTTTACTTTTTCTGAGGATAGTTATATAATTATCAATAATTTAATTTTAACGAGGTCTAATATGAATACACCCTATGTAACCGTCAATAAACCTAATATGATGATGTATATGTGCATGCGAGTTTGAGACATATTCTATTTTTAGAGATTGATTTATAAGGGTAATTCTGAAAATAATATGGTACAGGCTCTTTTTGATAGTTTATTTTAAAAAGAGCTGTGCCAGTGATAAAGTAATTTTGAAAATCTGGACAGTTTCCAGATTTTTTTATTTGTTATATTTAAATTTTTGCTAGGAGGAATTAAAGTGCCAATTATAATACCAGAAAATTTACCGGCTTACCAAGTACTCACAGAGGAAAATATTTTTATCATGAGTCTCAATCAATCCGTTACCCAAGATATAAGACCATTAGAAATTTTAATATTAAATCTAATGCCTACAAAGGTAATCACAGAGACGCAGTTGCTGCGACTTCTAGGAAATACGCCTCTTCAGGTAAATATAACGTTCTTAAAAGTAGTTTCTTATCTTCCAAAAAATATACAAGAGGAACATATGCTCAATTTTTATGAGGAGTTTTCCCATATTAAAAATCAAAAATATGATGGATTTATCATTACCGGAGCTCCAGTAGAGAATTCGCCTTTTGAAGAAGTGGAGTATTGGGACGAGCTCACTCAAATAATGGAATTCTCTAAAACCAATGTTACGTCTACTCTCCATATTTGTTGGGGAGCACAGGCAGCTCTATACTATCACTATGGGATAGATAAATATCCCTTGCCTCAAAAAAAGTTCGGTATATTCGAATGCAATATTTCCAATGAATCTCAAAACAAACTTCTCCGTGGTTTTGATGATAGCTTTTTTGTACCCCACTCTAGACATACTTCTATAGCCATAAATGATATAGAGACAAATAAAGACTTGATTATATTATCCAAAACAGGAGACAACGATGCAAATATAATAATTTCCAAAGATAAAAGTCAGATTTTTTTGACCGGGCACCTGGAATATGATAAAGATACGCTCTATAAAGAATATATAAGAGACCTTTCTAAGGACATCCCTATAAATATACCGGATAATTATTTTTTGAATGATGATCCGAATAAAGAAATCATAGTCAGATGGAGGAGTCATGCGCATCTATTATTTTCAAATTGGCTAAACTATTATGTCTATCAGGAAACTCCTTATAAATTATAGATTTTTTTTAATTCGTAATCGGTTTTCAAAATATTTATACTGTTTTTATAATATGCAAACAAATAAATTTCTATATTTTAAGTAAGATAAAATCTCTTAATTTTATTCTTTCTAAGATTTTATCTTACCCAAAAATTGGCACAAGATAACTATTTTTGATATATTTTAAATTTTATTAAAATCAATATTTAGTTGTCTTTTGGATTTTTCTATGAGATTACCAAAATATATTCCTAGAAGTCTTATAGGTTTTTCTATATGTTCTTTCTCCAATAGTTCAATTATTGTTTTTTTTAGTTTATACGGGACATCAGTTGGGATTTGAAAAGTTTTGGATCTTGTGATACTTTCCATATCCGAAAATTTAACTTTCAGAGTTACGGTCTTACATATAAATTCATGAGAAATAAGCCTATTATAGGCAAATTGAAATATCTCATCCAATTCTTTATCTATTTCCTCCTCCAATATAAGAGGATTTTTAAATGTATTTTCATTTCCTATAGACTGTGTCATCCTATCAAATTCTATTCTGCTATGATCAATCCCTCTTATAACGTTATATAAAAGAGCTCCTCTCGAATTACCAAACATTCTACACATTTCTCTGGCAGTGATTTTATACAAATCACTTATTTTAATGAAAGATTTTTCTTCCAATATTTCTTGAAATTTTTTACCAACCCCGGGAATGATATTAATTTTTTTATTTTTTATAAAATCTACAAATTCTTCAGGGTTATTAAAAATAAAATGCCCCTGGGGTTTATTTACCTCGCTCGCCATTTTTGCAGTAAGCTTATTATATCCTATTCCCACAGAACAAGATAACTTGGTGATTTCAAAAATTCTGTCTCTAAATTTTTGAGCAAAATAGTCTTTTGATGGAAATGAATTTATTATTTCAGTAATATCTGCAAACCCTTCATCAAATGATAAAAATTCCACCTGCTCACTTATTTTTTGAACCAATCCCTGGATTTGATAAGCGACTTCCCCATATTTATCCTTGCTAACAGGAACCACAATAAGTTTTGGACAAAGTTTTTTGGCCTCATAAACACTCATAGCCGAATGAATACCAAACTTTCTAGCTTCATAACTGGCTGTAGTGACTATGCTTTCACCCACTATTATAGGTTTCCCTGCGAGGCTGGGGTTATCTCTTATTTCTACGGCTGCAAAAAAGCAGTCCATGTCGTAATGCAATATAATTTTATTTCTCATAGTATTCATTTTAACACCTTTTTAAGCTATTCACTTTTATTATATCAACATTTTACCAGCATTATTTAATGTTTCTATTACTTAATTTTTCATTAGCAAAAAATTATAATAAAAATCAATTAAAAATGCCAAACCTGATACAAGTTTGGCAAGTTACTATCTCATAATTTTAAAAATCAGAATGGAAATTCATCATCTTTTTCAGGTACAGGCATATCAGTCGAATTATCTGTAAATCCTTCATGAGAAGATTCTTGTGGAGAAACATTGTCTGAAGAGCCACCTTTAGAATCCAAAAATTCCAGAGAATTTACAATTACATCATAAGAAGTTCTTTTCTCACCATTCACCTCGTATCTATTCATTTGTAAAGTCCCATGCACTCCGATTTTTTTGCCCTTTCTCAAATACTCACCCACAAGCTCAGCGGTCTTTCCAAATGCAACACAGTTAATAAAATCAGCTTCTCCCTTTGCAAAAGGTCTGTCCACAGCCAGCGAAAACCTTGAGTATGCTTTCCCGCTTTGTCCATACTTTAATTCTGGATCCCTTGTAAGTCTTCCTGTCAATACAATTAAGTTCATTTCTATACCTCCCATATTATTTCTAATTAAGGTTTCATTTTAAAATCTGAAACCTATTAGTAGCAATGTAATTATACCAAAAAAAAAGTTTTAAAACAAGCAAATTTTTTTGACACTCTTACTGATTCGTGATAAAATTTTAATTAATAAAAATATTATAATAGTTTATCATGTTTGAAAAATACAAAGGGGGCTTTGATGAAAGAGCAAAGTGTAATAATATTGGATTTTGGTTCACAATACAATCAATTAATCGCAAGACGTGTTCGTGAATTGGGAGTATATGCAGAAATAGTACCATTCTCTGAACCGATCGAAAAAATAATAGAAAGGAAACCAAAAGGAATAATTCTCAGTGGTGGTCCTTCTTCTGTCTATGAAAATGAGTCTCCTAGGATTGACCCTAAAATATTTACATTGGGAATTCCCATCTTAGGTACATGTTACGGAATGCAATTGGTTACTCATTTGTTTGGTGGAAAGGTCGCAAGAGCAAACAAGCAAGAATTTGGTAAAGCCAAAGTAATTATTGATGATAAGAATTCTTTATTATTCGATGGAATTCCGGATAATTCTATCTTTTGGATGAGTCATAATGACCATGTTACCGATATGGCACCTGATTCCATAAAAATAGCTCACACTGACTCGTGTATTGCAGCTACTTATTTCCCAAAGATAAATACTTATTGTACACAGTTTCATTCTGAGGTCACTCATTCCGAATACGGGGCAAAACTAATAAGTAACTTCGTATTTAACATTGCAAAGTGCGAAAAAAATTGGTCCATGGGAAATTACATAGAGGAAACAATAAAAAATATAAAAGAAACAGTCGGAGATAAAAAAGTGCTTCTCGGGCTTTCAGGTGGGGTAGATTCCTCTGTTGCTGCCACTCTCCTTCATAGAGCCATAGGAGATAAACTTACTTGTATTTTCGTTGATAATGGACTCCTAAGAAAGGATGAAGCTAAAAAAGTCATGGATGTCTACGGGAAAAATTTCAGCATGAATATAAAATGTGTAAATGCCGAAGAGAGATTTTTAACTAAATTAAAAGACGTATCAGACCCGGAAACCAAAAGAAAGATTATTGGTGCCGAATTTATAGATGTGTTTGCTGAAGAAGCAAGGAAACTCAATAACGTAGAATTTTTGGCTCAAGGAACGATTTATCCTGATGTAATAGAATCTCAATCTGTAAAAGGACCATCTCAGACGATAAAATCTCACCACAATGTAGGTGGACTTCCCAAAGATTTGAAATTTACATTGATAGAACCTTTGAGAGAGTTATTCAAGGATGAAGTCAGAAAAGTAGGAAGAGAATTGGGGATACCTGATGATATGGTAGATAGACATCCTTTCCCGGGGCCGGGATTGGGAATCAGAATATTGGGGGATGTTACTAAAGAAAAAGCCGATATTTTGAGAGAAGCTGATAATATTTTTATAGAAGAATTGCGTTCGGCAGGACTTTATAATACAGTCAGTCAAGCTTTTGTGGTGTTGCTTCCTGTGAAATCTGTGGGTGTAATGGGGGACATGAGGACTTATGAGTATACGGCTGTATTGAGATCTGCCAATACGATAGATTTTATGACTGCTACATGGTCTCATTTGCCTTATGATTTTTTGGAAAATGTATCTAATAAGATATTAAATGAGGTCAAAGGGATAAATAGGCTTACGTATGATATTTCTTCTAAGCCTCCTGCTACCATTGAGTGGGAATAACTCACATTGAATGATAGAAGCGGTTTTAAATAAATTTATTAGTTTATCAATCGTACCCTTTTGTTTTGGATCAAAATTTGTATCAACATCTGGCTTATAACCTTCTGCTTTATCAAGACGCACATAGGGGACAGGCTCGCCTGTCCCGTTAATTCATTTTGATTTTCGCCAATAACAACAATTAAATAAATATGATTCGGCATTATGGCATAACAGTCAACATAAACATTGAAATAATGTGCGGATAAATTTTTTAATTCATTATCGATGATTTTGCCTTGTTCTGATAATTTTATTTGTTCGGGATGGGCAAGCCCACCCCTACTGTTTTTGTACAAATCTTTGTAAAATATGCTTCGTTTTGATTGTAATTATAACCTTTAATCTGTTGGGGGTTCTTGTATGCAATTCAATACCGTTGCCGACAATAGTAACGATTTTTGCATAATACTGCTAGCCTCTGATGATACAGTTGTGGTATGAACGCTGCCAAACCGGAAAATCACACAATTTGGAAACACATGATTTCAAT
>JAITPM010000039.1 GCA_031289425.1 Fusobacteriaceae bacterium | reverse complement strand
GACACATTTCCTGTAGATACTACCGTTACTCCTTCCATCAGAATATTATTCGCAGCATCATATACGATACCGTCTGTTCCGGCCATTGTATTTGATTTTATAGCTTCTTCTACATAACTCTCAGTAGATTTTTCTCTTGAGATAAGTCCAAAGAAAGAGGAACTAGATGTCTTCTTGTAATGATAATTGACATCTTTTACCGCTGCTTGAGTGATGTTTCCACCGGCATTTATCTCTGCACTTCCTTCTTCTCCTGCTTGTATGTTACTTCCTATTATAAACGTATCATTCTGCTTTCTTAAATTTTGGAATTTATCAATTTCTTTGATAGCTCTACTCATATCTAATAGATGCTTGAACTAATAAAATATGATATGGATTCATAGATTATTATATAAATAATGGTATGAAAATATCTATCACTATATCAAAAAATGTTTATTCTTCTAAGATCACTGGATCACTAGGAGTAGTGTTATTAGTAACAATAATAATATCTACTACAGCATTTGATCCCACAATTGCATAATGATAAAAATGTCCATCTTCGTAAAGGTGCCATGATTGCACCTTTACCCATTCGATATATTCTGAATATTCTGTTTTAAAAAATGTCCACTTTGTTAAATCAAAGCTTTCAGATAATTTCTTATTAATATTACTTTTGGAATACATATAAGAATTGATTATTCCATTCCATTTTATTATTAACTTTTTATTATTGATTCCATTAGATAATTTAATTATTGGATTCACATCAAAATCATCCACTGAATCTATATAATATTTCCCAGACAAATTTTCTTTTGGATTCCAAATAGTCCATTTTTCTTTCATAATATATCTCCCTAAATTTATTTTTATATAGTAAATTTTTAATTAATGTTATTCTATCTCAGATACTAAAGGCTCATCATATGCAATAATATCTAAAACAGAAACAACACCTACAATGCAAAAGTGTTCCAATTTTTTTTCATTATAACTTATAGATCTATATTCCATAATCCATTTTATATATTTTGAATTTTCTATTTTATAAAATCTTCCATCTTTTAGATTTAAATGCTCACATATTTTATACCGTGCTGCTTCATCTGAATGTATGTAAGATTCAATTGTTCCGTTCCAATTTAAAACTAATTTTTTGTCATTATTAGTTTCAGTTAAATATACAAATAAATTATTATCATCAACAAATTTTATTGTATTTATATAGTACATTCCAACTCCATTTTTAGTAAATAACCATTTTACCCATTTTTCTTCCAAAAATATCATCCCCTTTATATAATCAATAAAATATTGATTATAGTGTCTTAAAGTTAAATTGAATTATATAAAATTTATTCTGGTGTATATCTAAATTTCACATCTGGTTTTTTAGAATTTGGTTTTGATATTTCAATAGTAGGTTTTCCCTCATCATATGTACTATTAGGTCTCACATTTATAGTTCTTCCATCAGGCAATTTACCAACTATTGTTCCATTAGCATATTTTTTTACATCAGTAGGATTCATGCTATAAAAATCATCTATTGCAGTTTCAAAGTCGCCTTTTATTTCACTTTGTTTTGTTCCACTACCAGTTTTTTCAATGGGAGTAGATTTATTATAAAGATCTTCACCAGTTTTATCAACCGGCTTCTCAGAATAATACACATTCTCTGACCCTTCTTCTGGTGGATCCAAAGGACTTGGTGGAAACTTCCATCACTACCAATATTTCCAACCTTTTCTCCAGTATCCATCTCCACTTGTGCTCCCCTTAGACTTCTCTATATCTTGTACAGACTCTACAATTATTTCCTTACCCTTTATATCTACTGTATCAGCGATTACATTAGCACCACTATGTATTACCTTTTCTCCGGTTTCTACCTTGTAATTTCCATCAACATCAAATTTAGAATTTACATTTACTGTTCCTTCCACATCTCCTTTACCTTGATTATGTGATAAATTGATACTAGCTATAGACCCACCAGTGCTTCCTAAGTTTAGATTTGCAGATATGCCACTAGATAATGATTTATTTGATGATTCATAATTTTTTTATAAATAAACCACCAAAAAATTGCTTATTCTTGATGGTTCCTCTTTGTTTGAAGTAACAGTAACTTTACAATATTTATTGAATGTTTATTTAACTGCTATTTCCATCCGTAATATTCTAAATATTTATCTGGAATTCTTAATTCTAATTGTGCTTTTAATCCCTTTACCCACGATTGTCATAGCTCGGGCAACAGCTATCGTTATAACAAGATATTGAACTTGCAACAACTTCACTACAATACTCTACATTAATATATAAATAATTATATGCCGTAAATTCAATTTTGAACATTAGTGTTGGTTTATAAAATTTAGTTGTAACTCTCAAGTTCTCTATTTTATCTTTAAAATATTTTAAATATTTATCTGGTATTCTTAACTTTACTTGCTTTTCTAATTCCGGTAAAAACTTATCTATTTCTATCACTAAATACCACTTCCCTTTGTTTTCTAAAGGAAATCTACCATTTCCGTTATTTAGATAGCATTGAAACCGACCGCCATCATAAGAAATATCAACATTAAGGTATTTATATATTAAAAAAGTTAAATCAAAGTTTGTTGATGGGATTGTTGATGGATAGTAGCTATCATTAAATTTTTTGACCATAACATAATCTATATTACTTTTGAAATAATCTTCTAGATATTTTTCTAAACTCTAAATAAATTTTTAAATGTTTTAACATTTTATCATTTTTTTCTTTATTCAATAAAATCATCTCCTCATAATATATATATTAGAAAATTTTCAACTACTAGCATTTGTTATTGAGTACCAAACAAAGCTCCTGTTACTGGTCTCCAAACATTTCCATATGGTTTTACACTTATGTATCCACACATTTCTTTTAAATACAACCATTCTTTCTATAATGATGAACCTGCAGTAGCTAACGTCGGATTGTGCACAAATACAAAATCTTTTCCTTTTGCTATTGCATCATTTAGAGCCGGAACATTAAAAACTTCAAACATTTCATCATTCGAAAAACCGTATAACTTCTAAAATTGATTCCATTTTTCCCCAAGATCAAAGTATGAGATTCCTGTATTTATAGCTTGTTTAATATAAGAAGCATTACCCAAAGTATATTTTCCCAAAGTCATAGTATCGCTTCAAGAATTTTTTACAGAAGATTCTACAAGGCTTTGATACTCTTTTAGTTATTGTTATCCATTTGGTTTGCTTCTAATAAGTCTTTTAATAATTTCTCTATCTCTGTTGGGATCAAAATGAGATCCTGGCATGTTACTAACTTTTTCAACTATAGTCTCTGCTAATTTTTCTAAACCATCCTTTAAAGCATCCTTAGCTTCTTTCGTAAGTTCTATTCCCTTATCTCCAACAACAATGATCATCTCTGGATTAACTGAAATATATTCAATAATTTGAAGTCCGTAGGTATTTATTAAATCTACAATTTGCGATCCATATTTAGATATAAGATCTGCAATATATGATGATGAATAATATACAATAGGAACTGCTGCTATCACTACAAAATCTTCCTTCCAATCCTCAGGAATAGCAGCCGACAATTTCCCAATCTCATCTATACTTGGAAGTCCTTCATAAATAGGTCTTAATGATACTAGATAATCATCATGTTTTCCATCAGTGTTCTTTGAAGTAACACTTACATTTATTTTATTTCCTACATTATCCGCTGTATTTTGACCGGTATCATAAGTATTTAAATGCCCCAGCTCATGTCCTAATATCTTCAATATAACAGGACTATTTAAGTCATTTAAACCTATAAAAGTAACTTCGTTTCTATGGGATCCATCTAATACATAAGAAAAATATTTAAGAGTCAATCAATTGATTTGGTTCTACATATTGGTTCTCAGATAGTTCTTTTTTATGTTTTTGAATGAAATCATTTATCAAATTCACGACTATCTGGGCATCGCCTTCACTTATTTTAAATCCCCAAGAGATTATTTTAATTTCACCCTCTCCCATAACCCATTTTGCATCATCAATCAAATATGAATCTACAACTCTCCATGTTATTTTTTCATATGGATACTTCTCATTTATTTCTTTTTTTATTTCAATTTTGACAATTCTCAAAAAATACCAAGAGAAGAATTTATATTGTCCGGACATTATTTTTGGTGTCCATTTATAAATAGGTTCTCTTGTTGAAATATAACATTTTTTGAAATCTTCGAGTTTTATTTTTTGAGAAAAATAATTTATCCCGCACAATGATCTCTTTATTTCTATTCCGTTAAAATTAAGTAAAATTATTTCGTAGGAGAGAATACCTGGTGCTATATAGCATAAAAAAATTATTTCCGATATACTTAAAAATAAAAGCATTAAAAACGGATATGGTGTAGTGAACACTACTGCTATACCAAGAATAGGGCATATGATAAACACACACAAAATTAAAAAAACAAAATATCTCTTCTTGTAAAAATACTTAATTATAAAATGGTCTTGACCTTTATTAATGATTTTTATTTTACAGTTTCTAGACATAATCTCCACTCCATTCGTTATTAAAAACATCATTTTTTCTTCGTAACTTGCTGATTAATAATTTACCTTATTTTTAATTTCCTGTATAAACAGGGTTTTCTTTCAATTGTTCGAAGTGGTCATCGACATATTTACGAATGTATTTGTTCAAAGATTTGCTATAACTACTTCCACCACTAGCAGAATAAGGAATTTCATTAGGTGTAACTTTAATACTCGTATGAATATCTCCTCCAACTATTTTCCCATTATCTATATTTATATTTGCTCCAGCTGATACTTTGACGGGTGATCCTGGTGGTAGATTTATATCTACACCAGTATACGTTACTTTTCCTTCTGTTTCTTTTACTGTATTTGCATTCGTTAAACCCAACATAATTCCTATTGATGCTTCAACATTCGATGTTCCACCGCCGCCTGCTTCGGTATTCAAGGAAATATTTAATTTTTTCTTGTCAGTATTCCATAATATATATAATGTTAATCCTGCAGTTCCGCTTAAAACTGTACTTGCATTACCATAAATACCTATTTTTATTCCCCATTCTTCCTTCCAATCCTCAGGAATAACAGCCGACAATTGCCCAACCTCATCCACAGTTAAAAATCCCTCATAACTCGGTCTCAAGCCAGCTAGATAATCATCATA
>JAITPM010000030.1 GCA_031289425.1 Fusobacteriaceae bacterium | reverse complement strand
AATATCCATGGAAAAAATTAGCAGAATATTTGGCGTTGACAAAAGTATGTAATTACATTATAATTCTATTATAAAAAAGTTCCTTATTTTATGTAAATAAGGAACTTTTTATATAGCCTTATAATAAATGAACACAAATCAAATAATTTTATTAAATTCATAATATACAATAATACACCTCGTTAATAATATTTACAAATCCTTTTAATCTGTTACTAACCCCAATATATTGCCATTTAATGACTATCTAAAATAAATTTTAAAATCTTTTTTTATTTTTATTATTAAAATACGCCATTAATTATAATATACTATATTATTATAATATATTCAATAATTTTATAACATTTAATATATAAAATTTGCAATATAAAGCTGTTTTATAAGTTTAAATATATATTAAATATATATGTTTTTACAACATTCGTACATAATGTCACATCATTTTTTATAAACAAGTAGTGCGTGCCTCATTGCATTATTCTCCATTCTTATTATGAAAGAATATTTTTAATTATTTTACTGTTAAATCTGAAATATAACAAATAATAAAAAACGTCCAAATCACTCATGTAAAAAGGGTTTAGACGTCTGGATGTTATAAAAAATTTTTGTAACTAGAATTATTTCGCTATATCTATAACTATAATTATACTAAAATACCAATAACATTGATTAACTTTCTATTTGATACCAATATTTTACTCTTTATAAAAAAATTCTCAGTTCATATCACTCGTATTCTTTTGGGATAAATAAGAAATCATAGGACAAGTAATCTTTATAAAACACTATATCCCAGCACCAATTTCTGTTTCCACAGATTTTTCTACTTTATCAATGTTTTCCTCCCAATTTTTCAATGATTCCCCCAAATTTTTTGAATAATCAATATCATTTTCACCATAGTGTCCATCATCTTGATATTCATTATATATATACACTCCTAATGCTCCAGCAATTGCACCAACTATTAAACCACCAAAAAATTTGCCCATTTTTTCCTCCTTATTTTTTCATAAAATTTTATAGATATCATATCCACCTGTAATATTCCAACACCTATCCTATGTTAGTATCATTATACAAAATTACCTACGACAATATTTGTCATTATATAAAATTTTTTTTTAATATTTTTTCCATAATTTTTTATCTAATATTTTTATGTAATCTTTCAATACCTGTACTACATTAATATTATTATACAAAATTACCCATGACATCATTTGTCATTTTTAAAAATTCTTTTAAAAATATATATTCCATTTTTTGGAATATATATGATATAATACCTTATAGAAATTAAGGAGGAAATAAAAATGATAATAATGAATTTGGAATTAGACAATTTTCTTGCTTTTAATGATTTCAAAATTAATTTTTCATACCCCAAAAAAATATCAAATCCATTAATAGAAAATGAATATTTAATTAATAAACCAAATTTTAGATATAAAAAACTTATTGCATTATTAGGGTCTAATGCTACAGGAAAGACCTCAATTGGAAGGTCTTTGATGTTTATATTTAATTTTATCGCTAAAAAAGATCGTAATGTTATTGAAAAATATATTAACAATATAAATGAAACATCATATTTTTCAATTGATTTTTTAATTGATGAAGATATTCTTTATAGAATAAATTGTAATATAAAAAAAGAAGAAGATATTTGTTTAAATATTTATTCTAGTAAAATATCAAAAATAGATTCATATGAAAGTTGCGTAGAAAAATTAAAAGAAATCAAAAATCAAAATATAACTGAAAGTGGAGAATTTGATTTCATTCAAAAATTAAAAAATATTCCGCATTTTGGTTGGTTATTTACTTTCCCTGATGATGATTCATCTAAAAAACTTCCGTTATTAAAAGATAATATTGTTGACCTTGATCTTACTATATTAGAGCAAATTATTAAGACATTAGATCCTTCTGTCAAAAATGTTGGTAAATTAGATATTCCCAATAATGATCCAGAAAAGAAAAATCAAAAATCTTATTATATCGAAATTGAAAACAAAGAATCAATAATTATCAAAAATGGAGAAATCATAGACAAAGATTCAATTTTATCAAGTGGAACAAAGGCTGGTATAGAAATTTCATATATAGTCTACTCTATTTGGAAAAATATTTATGGTTTTTACTATTGTGATGAACGATTCTCATATATTCATAGTGATATAGAACTATCTTTGTTAAATCTCATGATAGATGTTTTAAAATCAAATTCGCAATTATTTTTTACAACTCATAATTTGGAGATTTTGAATATGAATTTACCAATTCATTCTTTCTATTTTTTAAAAAAGAAATTTAATAAAATTGAAACTGAATGTGCAAATAAATATTCAAATAAAAATGATAGACCATTGAAAACTGTCCTAAAAAATGATTTTTTTGATATGGCACCAGATGTAAATCCTATTGATATATTAAGAAGGTGTTTGGTTGAACAGAAATAATGGGGATATTTTATTGTATTGGGTCGAAGGCGAAACAGAAAGAGCTCTCATATTGAGCTTAAAAAATAGAATTCAAAAATAAAAGATATTTGTCTACAATTTTTTATAAAATGCTAAACGTCTGAAACCATTATATAATCATGGTTTCAGACGTTTTTCTATATTTTTTGCTGCAAAATTCAGGATATTATACAAAATTACCCATGACATCATTTGTCGTTTTTAAAAATTTTTTTAAAATATATTTTAACTAATATCATTGAATATGCCGACATATTTTCATTATTCCTCAAATCTTTTATCATTCTAATAATCTGCTTGTCATATGTAATCATAAATAAAAAAATATCTCTAGTAGAAATTAATCTATTAGAGATATAGAAAAATTTATAATCTATATGTTTAGCAAAAATACTATTCAGTATAATCCTTAACCTTCCCACTCACTTCCCCATTCTTAAATTTAACTTCCAAAAAAATTCTGCCATTTTCATCATATATTTTTGTTAATCCATGCCTTCTTTCAACTGTACTGCCTTTCTCCTTAAATTTCCAGACACTTTCTTCTTTCAAAGCACCATTTTTATAGTATTCTTTTTTGCTTGATTCTTCTTTCCCAAACACATAATTTTGTTCCGCCATAAGTTTACCGTTTTCATAATATTGTTTACTTACTCCTACCAATCTATTATTTTTATGATTACATTCATATTCTAGTTGTCCACTTTCATAATATCTTCTATATATTCCTTCTAATTTCCCATTTTTATAATTTTCTTCTTTTCTAATTTTACCATTTTCATGATATTCTTTTATAGCTCCCGTATATGGTTCATATTTTCCTTTTTCATAGATTATTTTGCCTCTTACTTCGATTTGGTTCCGGTTTAGTTCTCTTCCAAAACATAAGATTCCTATCATAACTATACAAAATATTATTTTTTTCATATTATACCTCTCATTAGAATTTATAAAAATACCATTCTTTACTATACCTACGGAAATATGTTTATATCAATATTATAATAACAAATATCTACCTCTCATACAAAATTTTCTCCACATGTAAAAGTACCATCTATATCAGAGAAAATTACGCTATCCCCATCTTTATCTTCTGTAAATACAGCAAGATCATCATAAATTTTATTTAATTCATTATATTTTTTCATTGTTATCGTCTCCTTCATATTATAAATAATAACACGTATTTTTATACGTGGCAATATTTTTTATTTGCATTTAAAAATTAGTGATTCTAATAATTTGTTTTAAAAAATGGCCCAATTTTCAATCGGTTTTTGATCTAAAATTTAATTGACAAATATAAAAATATTTGTATACAGTTTTTTGATATTTATACGGGCGTTGCGTGCAACGCCACTGCATTTTTTTAAAATTTTTATTTCATATCAAAAAAACGATGTTTTTGGTAATCCCAAAAAACATCGTCAATACCTTACCCTAAAATCATTGTACAGGCATTGCGCACAACACCCTACATCAACATCTCATACAAATCCACATACTCCCCAGCCGGCTTATCCCAACTATTATTCCGAGCCTTAGCATGTTTTACTATCTCCACCCATTTACTCTTATCATTATAAATATTCATTGCATACTTCAAGCACCACAACAATTCTTCCTCATTTGAATTCTTAAACCCAAACCCATCCCCTTCTCCGGTATATTTATTATAAGGAGTCACTGTATCACAAAGGCCTCCCGTCTCACGTACGATTGGGATAGTCCCATAACGCATTGCAATCATTTGCGACAATCCGCATGGTTCAAATATAGAAGGCATCAAAAACATATCAGAACCCCCATATATTTCCTTGGCTAGAGTCTGATTAAACCCTATATATGCACAAACTCTTCCCTTATATTGTCTTTCTTTCCATCTGAAAAAATCTTCATAATATGGTTCTCCGTTTCCGAGTAACACGAACTGAGCTCCTGTATCCATTATTCTATCGAATATCTTAATCACCATATCTATACCTTTTTGCCTATCAAGTCTTGTTATCATTGATATCAATGGTGCATGAGTATCCTCATCCAGGCCGATTTTACTTTGAAGTCTGCTTTTTAACCTAGCCTTGGTAATTCTAGGACTTTTATATGTGTCTACATCTATTCCATTTACGACTCCACGCAATTTATAACCAAATTTATCGAATAATCCATGAAGCCCTTCTCCAAATTCCGGAGTTTTTATTTCATTGGCATAAGTTTTGCTCACAGTAGTTGTGATATCTGAATATACGATTCCGCCTTTTAGAAAGGATAACATATCATAGTATTTTATCCCGTCTTCATAATAATAGCCCCATCTTGGTATTTCCAAGACTCTTTCAATTTCTGTATTATAAAACAATCCTTGAAATCTTAAATTATGTATAGTAAAAATTGTTCTCACATTATGGATTCTTCTTTCTTTTAAGTATATCGGCACAAGTCCTGTATGCCAATCATTACAATGTATGATATCAGGGTAAAAATCTGTCAAATCGAATGTTTCAGTTACTGCTTTACAAAAAAATGTAAATCTCTCACAGTCATCTTGCTCGCTATATATTTTGCTCCTGTTAAAATATTTCTCTCCATCCACAAAATAATATGTTACCCCTTCCAATTCATACATATCTATTCCGACATATTCATTGTGATGTTCTACCCAAATATATTTATTGCCCAAATGCTTCATACCTAGTCTATATTTTTCTTCTATTTGACTATATTTAGGCAACATTACTCTAACATCTATTTCAAGTTTATTTAAAGTTTTTGGAAGAGAATATGCTACATCTCCCAATCCTCCTGTTTTTATAAATGGCCATGCTTCTCCTGTAACAAATAATACTTTCAATTTTACACCATCCTATTAGATTCTATGAACAATATTTTATTATTTTTATAGATTTTAATCATCGTCATACTTATTGATTTCGTCTACAAAATTATAAAGGTTATTTTTATCCCATCTGATTGTCTTTTCAATTACTAATGGATAGTTTTTAGAAGCACTTAATCGCTCATTGGATTTAACCACATTGTTTTTATCAACTATAATATTTTTTAATACTGCTCCGGATTGTATCACGCTTCCTTGGAGTATTATACAATTTTCAACAACTGCTCTTTTTTCTATTACTGCTCCCCTTGCCAATATTGAATTTTTGACTTTACCTGCTAATACGCATCCATTAGATACCAAAGTATTTGTCACTTCAGCACTTTCTTTAAACAATGTTGGTGGAGTATCCTTTACTTTTGTATATATATTACGTCCGTCTTTATTAAATAAATCATCTCTATTTTGTTTTTTCAACAAATCCATATTAAAATCAAAATATTCCTTAGTAGAATTTATACAAGCCAAATACCCTTTAAATTCATATGGGTTTACACTTATTTTAGTTATATTTTTACTTATCAAATCTCTGCCTGAGTAATAACTACCATCCTGTATTCCATCAAATATAAATTTTGTTAATAATTCCTTTGATAAAACAAATATCTCAAGAGAAATATTTTCATCCTTTCTAAAGAATAAATTTTGCCCAATACTATCTATTTCACCATTTTTATCAATTTTTACACAGTCACAATTATCAAATTTTTCATTTGCATTATCTACTTTTTTATAGACCACAGTTACTTCTTTTCCGCTCTCTTCATGGTTTTTTATGACATCTCTTATATCAATATTACAGACCAAATGAGAACTCATTATTACTACATTTTTTTGTTTACTTCTGACAAAGTATTCCATATTTTTCTTTATTCTATTTACATGAGCAGAAAAAGACGTATCCAACATTCTCTCAAATATGAATATTCCATCCTTTTTTCTATTCAAATCCCATTCTGCCCCTTTCCCTAAATGATCCGTAAGAGAATTCAAATCCTCCATTCCGCCAAAAATACCTACATTCCGTATTCCTGCATTTACAAGATTAGACAAAGAAAAATCTATTACTCTATAAGATCCTCCCACCGGTACAGATGCCAAGGGTCTTACTTTTGTAAGTGCTCTTATATTATCAAAAGATGTCTCTACATATATAACTCCCATGTAATCATTTAACATTCTTATCACCACTTTATTTGATTTTGTCTGAATCTATTATTTTATCTTCACCGATTACCGTTATTTCATCTTTGTTTCCTACATAAATATTTTTTTTGACTGTTACCCTTTCTGCAATAATAGTTTTTTCTACTATCACGCCCTCTTCTATAATAGTGTTAGCCATTATTACAGAATCATAGACTCTACTGTTTTTACCTACTTTTACTCCTGGAAAAATAACTGAATTTTTAATTTCTCCTTCTATTTCACAACCTTTATCCAGAAGAGATTTTTCGACAATAGCACCTTCTCCCAGATATAGCGGAGGGTAAGTATATTGACGAGTATTTATTTTCCAGTCTTTTTCAAAAAGGTTCAATTTATTGTCTTCTTTTAATAGATCCATATGTGCATCCCAGAAACTTTCTATCGTTCCAACGTCTTTCCAATAACCTTCAAATGGATATGCAACTAATTTTTTATTATCATTTAACATATTTGGTATTATGTTTTTACCAAAATCATTTTCAGATTTTTTATCTTTCTCGTCTTCATTCAAATATTTTTTGAGGATTTTCCAATTAAATATATAGATTCCCATAGAAGCAAGTGTACTCTTAGGTTTTTCCGGCTTTTCCTCAAACTCATATATTGACATGTCTTTGTTGACATTCATAATACCAAAACTAGAAGCCTCTTTTAGAGGGACTTCAAACACGCCTATTGTAGCATCAGCTTTCTTGTCCAGATGAAACCTTAACATCTTTCCATAATTCATTTTATAAATGTGGTCTCCCGATAATATGAGTACATTATCAGGATTATATTGTTCTATAAACCTAAGATTTTGATAAATAGCATTTGCCGTTCCTTTGTACCATCCTCCTTCATCATTTTTCTTTGTATGAGGTTGTAATATAGTAACACCTCCATTCATCCTATCCAAATCCCAAGGTGATCCATTTCCAACATGATTATTTAAAATATGCGGTTCATATTGCGTCAATATTCCTACTGTGTCAATTCCTGAATTCGAACAATTACTCAAAGTAAAATCAATTATTTTGTACTTTCCACCAAATGATACTGCTGGTTTTGCGACATTTTCTGTAAGCTCTCTCAGTCTGCTTCCTTGACCGCCTGCTAATATCATTGCAATCATTTCTTTTTTTAGCATCTTATCACCTACTTTTACAGTTTTTGTTTTTACATATATATTCCATTATTTTTAATTATTTTTATCTTTGATTATTTTTTTTGATTGTTTTTTTAAATTTTTTGGCGGAACCACATCTTCAGCCTTCAAAAATATAGCCGAATTAGCCTTTATATTGATTTCTATGCTAAATTCTCTATAATTCCAAGGAATTTCTTTAGATTCATATATTTTTTTCCTAGAAAATCCGGTACCTCCAAATCGAATATCGTCACTATTCAATAAAACCTTATATCTTTTATGTTCCGGCAATCCTATCTTATATCCCACTCTATCGGCTCCGGAAAAATTGAATACAGCTATTATACATTCACTGAAATCTTTTACTTTTCTTAGGAAAATCAACATATTTTCGTTATTATTCTCATGCTCAATCCATTCAAATGTCTCCCAACTATCTTCCCATAACGCTTTTTCTTCCAAATAGGTTTTATTCAATATTTTTACATATTTTTGAACAGATTTACTATCTTTATTTTCTTCTAGTGTGTGCCATTCGACTTGGTCGTAAAATCTCCATTCTAATCCTTGTGCTATTTCATTCCCCATAAAATTAAGTTTTTTACCGGGATGCGCCATTTGATATGAGTATAATGCTTTTACATTTGCAATTTTTGCTTCATAAAATCCAGGCATTTTATTTAATATTGACCTTTTACCATGCACTACTTCATCATGAGATAATGGTAGTATAAAATTTTCTGAGAATGCATACATAAATGAAAATGTTAGTTTTCCATGGTGCTCGTATCTATTTATTGGGTCTTCTGAAAAATATTTTAATGTATCGTTCATCCATCCCATATTCCATTTACTTGTAAACCCCAATCCACCATCTACAGGGTGCTTTGTTACATTTGACCATGCTGTCGAATCTTCAGCTATCATGATTACATCAGGAAATTCCTCTTTTACTGCAGAATTGAGTTCTTTCAAAAAATTTATTCCCTCTATATTTTCATTTCCGCCAAATTCATTTGTTATATTTCCGCTATCTTTTCCATGGGGTAAATATATGATATTGGCCACTGCATCTATCCTTATTCCATCTATATGAAATTCTTTTAGCCAATATATAGCATTTGATATGAGAAAACTCTTTACTTCATATCTTGCCAAGTTAAAATTTGCAGTGCCCCATTGTGGGTTTTCCCCTATTCTTTCATCAGAATATTCATATACACTGCTTCCATCAAATTTATATAATCCATGATTATCTTTGCAAAAATGTCCGGGTACCCAATCCAATATCACCCCAATATTGTTTTCATGCATTTTATTTATAAATTCCATAAAAGCTTCAGGTGTCCCGTATCTACTAGTCACTGAATAATATCCTGTTCCTTGATACCCCCAGGAATCATCCAATGGATATTCATATATTGGCATTATTTCCACATGGGTATAGTTCATTTCCACTAAATATTTTACAAGCTTTCCTGCGATTTGGTCATACGTTAACCAATATCCTTTTTCATCTCTCAGCCAAGAACCCATATGTATTTCATAGATATTAATCGGTTTTTCCAATCCTTGAGTTCTCTGATTCAGCCATTTTCTATCCCTCCATTTTATTTTTGGAAAATCATAGACAAAGGATGCCGTATTTGGTCTAAGTTCCGAGTAAAAAGCATAGGGATCTGATTTCAACTGCCATCCCCCGGAAGATAATTCTATTTGGTATTTGTATTTATCATATTTCTTCAAGTTTGGAATTTCTAATTCCCAGATTCCTCCGTCTGTTATTTTTTCCATTCTATTTACTTCTCCGTTCCAGCTGTTAAAATCACCTACAATAGAGACCCCGCTGGCATTCGGTGCCCACACTCTAAACACAACAGATTTTTTCGTAAAATGAGATCCTAAATAATTATAAGATTGTCTGTGTTCTCCCCTATGAAAAAGATAAATATCAAGTTCATTTTTCATTAAATTACCCTCCTCCCTTTTTATCACAAGAACTATTACATTTTTGTGTAATTAACTCTTTCTGCATAAAATTATTTTTACCCTATATTATTTGTTAACATAATTCATTTCTGAAAAAAGATTAGGAAATAGTAGTTTGTTTATTTTATTTATTATAATTTTGCAGGGTTTATATGCCATATTTGGTTCGCATATTCTAGTATTGTCCTATCTGATGAAAATTTACCGGAATTTGCAATATTCATCAATTGTTTTTTTGCCCAAGTTATTCTGTCATTGTACTCTTTATTGATTTTCTTTTGAGTTTCCCTATATGCTTCGAAATCTTCCAAAACGAAATATTGATCGGCCTGTTGAGTATTTTCCATAAGTGATTTATGAATAGTTCCATAAATTCCGGTTTTTAAATCGCTAAATGTACCGTCAATCAATGAATCTACAACTTTTTTTAGTCCCACTACTGTATTGTACGGTATGTGAGAATTATATCCATTTGATCTTTTTGCCTCGACTTCTTCTACTGTTAATCCGAAAATATAATTATTTTCCCGTCCAGCCTCTTCTACTATTTCTACATTCGCACCATCTAATGTACCCAGTGTAAGTGCACCATTTAGCATGAATTTCATATTACCTGTACCTGATGCCTCCTTTCCGGCCGTTGATATTTGTTCTGAAATATCTGCTGCCGGGAACAATTTTTCAGCAACAGAAACTCTATAATTTTCTACAAAAACAATCTTGATTTTTTGATTTACATCAGGGTCACTGTTTACAACCTGAGCCACTTCATTTATGAGTCTTATAATACCTTTTGCTATCATATAACCCGGTGCTGCTTTTGCTCCGAAAAAATATGTGACTGGTGTAAATTTTAATGTTGGGTTATTTTTTAGCCTATTATATATATCTATTATGTTAAAAATATTGAGCAATTGTCTTTTGTATTCATGAAGCCGTTTTATTTGGACATCAAATATAGAATTTGGATTGACATTTATTCCTTGCTCCCTTCTTAAATATTCGACCAATTCTAATTTTTTTTCATATTTTATCTTTATAATATTATTGAGTACATTTTCATCGTCTATATATTTTTCCAGTTGTTTTAATTGACTTAGATCTACTATCCATCCATCCCCAATGAGTTCTGTTATATATGCTGATAATTGTGGATTTGATTTTAACAACCATCTTCTTTGTGTTATTCCGTTTGTTTTGTTATAAAATTTTTCCGGATATAGATCATACCAGTCCTTCAATTCTTTATTTTTTAATATTTCTGTATGAAGTTTTGCTACACCATTTATTGCATGTGATCCATATATAGCTATCCATGCCATTTGTACCATGTTATTTTGTATTATAGCCATTCTATCTCTTTTAAAATTATCATCAGCAAATTTTTCTTTTAGAAATACATTTAATTGATTACTTATTCCTTGTGTTATTTCATATATCCTTGGAACGACTTCTTTATAGAGCCCAATCCACCATTTTTCCAGAGCTTCTGCGAGAATAGTGTGATTTGTATAGGAGAACGTGTTCTCTACTATACTCCAAGCCTTTGTCCATTCCACTCCTTCTATATCTATTAATAATCTCATAAATTCAGGTATCGCTATGACAGGATGGGTATCATTCAACTGTATTGCTATATACTCCGGAATTTGTTCAAAATTTTGTCCATGAATTCTTTTAAATTTTCTCAATATATCTTGCAATGAGGCCGAAGTAAAGAAATACTGTTGCTTTAATCTTAATTTTTTACCTTCATCTGTAGAATCGTTTGGATACAAAACCCTTGAAATATCCTCTGCATAAGTTTTTTCAGCCGTCGCTTGTAAATAATCCTGTTGGTTAAACACTGTCAAATTTAAATCTTCTATTGATTCTGCCTGCCAAAGTCTTAAGGTATTTATATTCTTTGTATGATATCCTATTATTGGCATATCATAAGGTATTGCCCTTACACTCCTATCCCCGAATGTGACTATTACTTCTTCATTGTATCTGGGAATCGACCACGCATCCTCATATTTCAACCATTTTTCTGGTTTTTCTACTTGATATCCATCTTTGAATGTTTGATTAAATATACCGTTTTTATATCGTATTCCATATCCCATTCCTGGTAAATTATGTGTAGCCAGAGAATCTAAAAAACATGCTGCCAATCTTCCCAATCCACCATTCCCCAATGCTGAATCTTCCTCTTCATCTTCCACATCATTATAGTTAATACCTAGTTCATTAAATAAATCGCTTACTCCATCCATAATTCCAAGATTGATAAGGTTATTACCTAAGGCTCGCCCCATTAAAAATTCAGCTGAAAAATAATAAGCTTTTTTTCCCTTGTCATATAATTCATCTGTAGCATACCAATCTTCCGATATTTCCTCCATAATAGTTTTTCCCAGAGCTCTATATATCTCAAAACTTGAAGCATCTTTTAGTTTAATGTTAAACAAAATTTTAAGATTTTTCTCTAGTTGAATCTTTAAGTACTCCTTTTCCAGTTCCATTTCTCCTCCGTGTATATTACCATTATTTATCTGTTGTATTTTGATATCAAATTTTTTATGTTTTCTGAAACGCCGGAATGAATCATATCTATCCCCAATCTCCATTCCCAGTTAGCTCCCACAGTAGAAGGAACATTCATTCTTCCTTCACTTCCTATCCCCAAATAATCTTGAACCGGTACAATGACTCCCCTAGCATTAGATTTTAATAATGCCATTATCATTTTAATATTCATTGGAATATCATTTGAATATTCGCCCGTATAATTGTTAATATATTCAATAGCATAATTTTTAATATTTTCATGATTTTCTGAAAACCATCCATTTACAGTATTATTATCATGAGTACCTGTATATGCAAATGAATTTTCATTATATTTATGAGGTAAATAATCACTATCATAACTATCAAAAGCAAATTCTAATATTTTCATTCCAGGAAATTTTGTCTGTTTCAAAAGATTTCTGACACTTTCAGTCAAAGCCCCCAAATCTTCAGCGACAATACTTAATTTCCCCAATTTTTTTTCTGCATATTCGAATAATTCCATTCCCGGGCCTTTTTCTCTTCTACCATAAATCGCAGTTTTATCCTCTGCCGGTATACTCCAATAAGAATCAAATCCTATAAAATGATCCAACCTCACTATATCATATATTTCGAACGAATGTTTTAATCTATTTATCCACCATGTATATTTTTGTTTTCGCATTTTATCCCAATCATAAAGTATATTTCCCCACAATTGCCCCGTTTTAGAAAAATAATCCGGAGGGCATCCCGCTACTCTTTTGGGTTTTCCAAACTTTGTAAACTGAAACAGCTTCATATTTCCCCAAGCATCAGCACTATCTGTGGATACATATATTGGAATATCGCCGAATATTTTTATCCCATTATCGTTGGCATATTTTTTTAGTTTGTTAAATTGTTTGTAAAAAATATATTGCTCAAAATAATAATATTGCACTCTTTCAGCATAATCTATACAAATATTTTTAATAGCTCTTTTACTTTTAAATTTGTAAATTCTCGGCCAATATCTCCAACTTCGGTTATTAAATTTCTTCTTTAAAACCATAAATACTGCGTATTCTTTAAGCCATTTACTATTATTTTCTACAAATTTTGAAAATTCTGATTTTTCATATATTATACCATTATTATTACTAAATGTACTATAAATTTTATTTAATATTTTTTCTTTTTCTATCGCAACTTCTTCATATAATACTTTTTTTATGTTGTTTATCTTTTTCAAATTCCCCAATTCTTCTTCTGATATATAGCCCAATGTTACAAATTCTGCAAGGTCAATAAATAATGGGTTTCCTGCAAATACAGATACCGACTGATATGGGGAATTTCCGTAACCTACCGGCACCAGTGGTAACATCTGCCAAATCTTTTGTTTGCAATCTTTTAAAAAATCTACAAATTTATAAGCATTTTCTCCTAGATCTCCTATTCCATACTCTCCCGGTAATGAGCTTACATGCAATAATATTCCGCTACTTCTCTCTATCATCAATTTTCTCCCAAACAATTTTTTTAAATAAATACAACATATTTTTATTATAAAATATTATAATATAAATACATTTTTGCTCTTATTTATAAAAAATTGTTATTCTAATAATAAAATCACCTTATTTATACAATTATACCTTACATTTGAAATTTTTCAATAGGAAATTTTAATATTTACCGAAATTTATAAAAAAATATTTCATTGAGTTTATTTTGACCTTATGTTATTATAAATATATCAAAGAGGAGGCAAAGTATTATGAGTAAAATATTTATCGTTACACTTATGACTGTAACAACATCAATTCTCGAAATGAAAGAAATCATAATAAGAGAATTAATATATTTTTGGTATTATTTTGACCTCCAATTACGACAAATTATATTTTATTGGTTTTTAGGAATGATTCTTGGCTCCCTTATTTCAGTGTTTGGAAAAGAAAAAATACATAATCTTTTTGGTGGGATGCAAAAAAGGAAAATAGGGATTCTGGGGATCGTTATAGCTTCTCTTTTAGGCATTGCTTCGCCTCTTTGCATGTATGGGACGATTCCTATTGCTGCTTCATTTGCCAATAAAAATATGGAAGAGGATTGGCTTGCTGCTTTTATGATGTCTTCCATTCTTCTAAATCCTCAGCTTATTATATATAGTGCGGCAATGGGAAAAACAGCTCTTATAATACGTTTTACAAGTTGTTTTATATGTGGCATAGCTTCTGGTCTTTTACTGCGTATATTTTTTAAAAATAAAAAATTTTTTAATTTTACAAATTTTACTGAATGTACAAACCGTGATACAGATCCAAATATTATCTTACGTTTTTTAAAAAATTTCGGCAGAAATATTAAAGCAACCGGCCTTTATTTTCTATTGGGAATTGCCATTTCTGCTCTATTTCAACGTTATATCCCTCAAGAAGCCTTTGCCTCAATATTTGGTAAAAATAGAGGTTTTGGTCTTCTTATGGCTGCAACTATTGGTGTCCCTATCTATGTCTGTGGCGGTGGCACAATTCCATTACTTATGAGCTGGCTTCGAAGAGGTATGAGTATGGGTGCAGCGTCAGCTTTTATGCTCACAGGTCCTGCTACTAAAATTACAAATCTCGGGGCATTGAAAATAGTTTTGGGCGCAAAATCTTTTGTTCTATATATTGTTTTTATAATGATATTTTCACTTTTTACCGGCTTTATAGTAGATTATATATTGATAATTTAATAGTCATTTTTCTTCTAATAAAATTTTTTTTAATAAAATTTTTTCCTAGTAAAATTAAAAAAAAATAAAAGGAGCTATTTATTAGTTCCTTTTTGTTTGTAAAAAATGGCGCTTCCTGCAAGACTCGAACTTGCGACACTGCGGTTAACAGCCGCATGCTCTACCGACTGAGCTAAGGAAGCTTTTCTTTCTTCTTCTTTCCTTTCTTCTTATTTGTCTTTCTT
>JAITPM010000026.1 GCA_031289425.1 Fusobacteriaceae bacterium | reverse complement strand
CTTAAATAAAGCAGGGGCTTTGACGCCTAAAATCAAATTGCCGTATTCATTTAACAAAAAGCCGACCTCAATTTCTATAACTTCTTTTTCCTTACTTCCGTATAGAACAACGGTTCTTGTGATTTTAAATTTTGGATAATATTTTTTGACATAATTTTTTTCAATAAAATCGTAGTTTTTAAGCTCTCTTATTCCTTGCTTGCGGAACTGATATTTTTTGCCTTCAATATTTATAACTTCGCTTCGTCCAAAATCTATGAGAATTAAGTCAGGTATGTGAATAATTTTACTTTTGTCGCCTGCTTTATATTTTTCTTTGTCCTCATACTTGGCAAGGGAAATATGCTCGCCTTCTGCCGTAATAAAATATCCTTTTTCACTTCCTGCGTGATTTTCAAAAATAGAATAACCTTTTGTAAAACTTTCAACGACTGTATGAATAAAAATAGTCCCTAATTTTTCGCCTTCTCTATCATAATGCCAATAGTTCGTTTTAAGTTCAGCTTTTGGAATAGTTAAATCCTTTAAGCCGATATTTAACTTATTGGCAATCAAAATAAATTTATTGCGGCATTTTAGATGTTTTTGTTTTAAGCCGTGTTCTGCGATAATAATTTTCTTTTTCCAGCTTAATTTCCTTAATATCGCAGAAATTATACTTAATGCCCCAATGTTTGGGTCGTGAGATAAACTCTCTGCTTTTACAAGTCTACCAGATATTTCTATTGTGTCATATTTTTGGTTTATAGTTATAGGGACATTACCTTTTGGAGCAGTTCTCATCTGTCTTTTAAAATCTATAATTTCTTTGATGGACGCGAAGGGAGTAAAAATATCTTCGTCTAATTCTTTGCCTAAAATCTCAACGCCGAAAGTCAAAAGTAATTTTGTGCCGAAAATATTGGTTTGCGTAGGTTTTTCTTTTTGTTCTATTTGCAGGTTATAAAGCATTATCATTTTTACATCAGGGTAATAGTAATGCAAGAAAACAAATTTAGAACATCTCTGATAAACGCCGGTGTTTCTGCTTTCGCTATCATCGGTTTTAGTTTCTTCAATAGCGTAAATAGGAGTGTCTTTTATTGTAGGTTCTTTATCTTGGAAGAAAACAAGGAAATCAACAAAGCTTGAATGTCCGCTAACGGTCTTAATAAAAATTTTATCAACTTTTTTACATCTAAAGCCAATTAACTCATAGGTAAAAGAAAATTTGCCGTCTTTCAACACAGGCAAAATACGCAAGTTGTCAATAAAAGCCGCAAAGCTTCTATCTGCAGAAAACTTATTTAATATCTGTTTCAAGACCTCAATTTTATGTCTTTCTTCCGTCAATATCCAAAGGTTCATATTTTTCCTTGTTAAAAATTTTGTAGATACATTATACTTTACAAAATATTGTACAATAATTGAAAATACTTGCTATTGATAAAGAGGAATTATGGGAGCTTTAATAAATTTGCATATTTTAGTTGAACCAATAAGTAAATTAATAGATGTGTTTTCTAGCGCATTTGGCAAAATATATGAACCATTTCATATTCGTAGAATGACAAAAGCTAAATCAGAAGAAATTAGAATTATTGCAGAAAGAATCCGTGAAAATATTGATGTCCCTATTACTTATAACAAATCGGCTGATGTTTCTATAGATACTTCAAGTTCTGAAGAATTAAGAAAGAGAGCTGGAGACAGGTTTGTTTACCAAGAGATTAAAAAGCAGCAGAATATTGAGGCAGTTGCTGATAAAACTTATGATTTATTAAAAAATAGTGAAAAAGTCTCCAGCGAACCCGTTAATCAAGACTGGATGACAAGATTTTTTAACTCCATAGAAGACATTAGTAATGAAGAAATGCAAAATATATGGGCAAAAATACTAGCCGGTGAAATTAAAAAACCTAATACATACTCATTACGAATGCTTGAAACCATAAAAAATCTAACTTCTTACGAAGCAAAACTTTTTCAAGAAATATCACAATATTTTATAGTTACTGGCAATGCTATTTTTCTGCCAAATGAAAAAGAGTTTCTTAAGAGCTATCAAATAAATTATTCAACAATCTTAAAGTTAGATGAATGTGGCTTAATTTCATCACAAGCACTCTTGTTGTCTCTAAATTATGAATTAGATAAATTACCAGAGAAAAACACTATCGCTCATAATTCTAAAATTATGATTAGAGTTGGTGATAATGGAAGTCAAAAAATAAGCATTGTCGTATATTTGCTTAGTGCTGTAGGTAAAGAATTATATTTAACAATTCATAAAAAAGATACAGATAATGAGAAGTTCATCATTGATTATGCAAAGAAACTTCAAAAAAAGCATAAAAATCAAAAAATTTCTGCACATAAAGTTAATGACATAACGAATAATCAAATTAATTATCAACTACAAGATATTCTCTTAACAGCAGAAAAGGCGGATAAAAATATACCATCTAAAAACTGAAAAAGAAAAATTTTCATTTCATTGTAATAGTAACGGTAGTAAGATAGGACGGTTAAAAGGTCTGGTCTTGCGTTGAGTAATGCTGAAAATTGTTTACTTTGGTTAGAAAATTGTAGTCTAATCGGGCAAAGAGCAAGCTGGTTATAGAGTTTCCAAATTAAGCCACCTCAAGTTTGACAACCTGATTTAATTCCTCAAAAATGCTTGAAAAATAAGGCAGTTTTATTGCTTGCATAGGGCTAACTACAATGGCTTTTTTGTCTATTAGTAATTGCCTTTTCAACCAAACGCTCTAAATTGTTTGCTATATCGTTGTAGGCGTCATCGTCTTTTGGATTGAAACACTGGATATATGAAGATAATCTTTTTCTGTTAAAAAAAGAATTATCAAATGGATTATTCCCTTGATGGCAATAACCAGAAGCATCATATCTAATTATATTGTGAATATAAATGCCTACAACTCCTTTACCGTCATTCCACGCTTTTTCAATCTCGTATTTAACCCATTTTCTTTTAGCAGTATCTTCTCCAATTAATACGACAAGACAAGAACACCCATTCATATTGTCGTCAATCCATCTTTCTATTGCAGTGTCTCCACCTATTTTAACTTTTTCCCAATCATTATCAGAAACGATGGAATTTCCCTCTATAACCCCAATATTTCTTATAATTGAGGCACGCATAACATCCTTCTTGTAATGAAAACTGTAAAATACTCTTCTTTTAGCCATAAAACAATCGCTCCTTTATTTTGTTATCAGATAAAAAATTGCAGGCACAAGAATAATCAAAACATAAAACCGTAAAATAGTTTTTGAAAATATTGCGCTCAATAAGCTAAATTTTTTATCTTTTTTTGT